>CAZBWH010000016.1:0-977 GCA_964495595.1 uncultured Burkholderiales bacterium
AAGGCGGCTACTTCCCGGTTCCGCCGGTCGACAGCTACCAGGACATCCGCGCTGCCATGTGTAACGCGCTGGAAGAACTAGGTGTGCCGGTCGAAGTTCACCACCACGAAGTCGCCACTGCCGGCCAGTGCGAAATCGGCACCAAGTTCTCGACCCTGGTTCAGCGCGCTGACTGGACCCAGATCCTGAAATACGTGGTGCAGAACGTTGCGCACCAGTACGGCAAAACCGCAACCTTCATGCCGAAGCCGATCGTTGGTGACAACGGTTCGGGCATGCACGTTCACCAGTCGATCTGGAAAGACGGCAAGAACCTGTTCGCAGGCAACGGCTACGCCGGCCTGTCGGAATTCGCGCTGCACTACATCGGCGGTATCATCAAACACGCCAAGGCACTGAACGCGATCACCAACCCGGGCACCAACTCGTACAAGCGTCTGGTTCCGGGCTACGAAGCACCGGTAATGCTGGCTTACTCGGCGAAAAACCGTTCGGCTTCGATCCGCATTCCGTACGTTGCTTCGGACAAGGCTCGCCGTATCGAAGCGCGTTTCCCGGATCCCCTGTCGAACCCGTACCTGTGTTTCGCTGCGCTGATGATGGCGGGTCTGGACGGCGTGCAGAACAAGATCAACCCGGGCGATCCGTCGGACAAGAACCTGTACGATCTGCCGCCGGAAGAAGACAAACTGGTACCGAAGGTTTGCCACAGCCTGGAAATGGCGCTGGAAGCTCTGGACAAGGATCGCGAGTTCCTGACCCGTGGCGGCGTGTTCTCCAACGAGTGGATCGATTCCTACATCGAACTGAAGATGGAAGAAGTACAGAAGTTCCGTATGACTACCCACCCGGTAGAATTTGCGATGTACTACTCGCTGTAATATAAGTGGGCGTCCAAGGGCGCCCATGCTGTACCGACAAGAAGGCCGGAAAGCCAATATAATCAAGGCTTCCGGCCTTTTTTACGTCCGTGGCGT
>CAZBWH010000016.1:987-48007 GCA_964495595.1 uncultured Burkholderiales bacterium
GTAAGCAAATGTGCTCATGTTTCACCCGTGTTATGTGTAACTAATGGGTGTAACTATATTAATGTATGTAACAAAATGCAATGGCTAATTTTGTTACATGTATTTTGCGAAGAAAAACAGGATGTAACAAATCGGTCGATTGGTTACACGGGGTTTGTCCCTGCTTTTAATCTGTTACTGAGACCATTCCGGATCGCTGCGGATGCATCTGGCGTTGTTTTACTTAACGCTTGGCGTTATGGTTCGGCTATGGGAATAGTCGACTTCAAGTGCCGGAAAACCGCAAAGACATGGCGCGGCGAAGTATCAGCCAAGCTGCCGTCATCCATCCTGCAGAATGCGTTGCGCAAGCTGTTCATGCTCGCCAGAGCGGTCGCCTGACCGACCGCGCATACCGCCAGCCAATCGACTTGGAGCCCTGAAGGGCAACCGGGCCGGGCAACACAGCATCCGTATCAACGACCAATGGCGCATCTGCTGTGTGTGGACTGCGGCCGGCCCTGCCCAAGTCGAAATCGTCGATTATCACTGAGGTGCGCACATGGACAAACTTCACAACATTCACCCCGGCGAAATTCTCAGCGAAGAATTCCTGCTGCCAATGGGCCTGACCCAAAACCGCCTGGCGTGTGCTATCGGTGTACCGCCACGGCGCCGGCCACGCGGATCATTGAATGGTCAACCGGCGAAGTGCAGGCCGGCATACGCGAGCAGGTTGACTGCTTCAGGTTGCTATCCCCGGCATGATCCTGAGCGATTTGCCCAGGCCACGCCTGCGAAAGACCGTTGCGTCGCCGCAGCGGCTGTTGTCTCAATCATGAAGGTAAGACGGTAGCCGGGCGCCGCAGTGCATGCAAAAGGTTGCCTGGGCGGGGTGGCCTTCGCTCAGACATTCGTGACAGGTGCGGGTGGTGGGGCTGCTGTTGCGCTGGGCGGCCATTTCGACGGTGACGATGCCGGTCGGCACCGCCAGGGTGCCCCAGCCGAGCAGCATCATCAGCGATGCAATCAGCCGGCCCAGGTCCGTTTTGGGGGTGATGTCACCGAATCCGACTGTGGTCATGGTGGTGATGGCCCAGTAAACCCCGGTGGGAATATTGTGAAAGCCATTCTCCGACCCTTCTACCACATACATCAAGGTGCCCATTACCAGTACGATCATCAGCACCACTGACAGAAACACAGAAATCTTGCGCACACTGGCTTTCAGCGCGTAGCCCAACGCTTGATACTCGGCCATGTAGGCGGTGAGCTTCAGCACCCGGAACACCCGCAGCAGGCGCAAAACGCGGATGTCGATCAGTGCCTGGCTTTCCGGCAGCAGCAGGGCCAGATAGCTGGGCAGGATCGACAACAGATCCACCAGGCCGAAAAAGCTGCGCGTATACCGCCACGGATGCGGCGCGCAGGCCAGTCGTGCCAGGTATTCGACGGTGAACAGCCCGGTGAAGCCCCATTCCAGCCAGGTGAACGTTCGGCCAAAGCGGGTGGCCAACCCGTCGACACTGTCAGCAATCACCACCAGCACACTCAGCAGGATCGCAATGATCAAGCCGATATCAAACCAGCGTCCAGCTCGGGTATCTGCCTCGAAAATGATCGTGTACAACCGCAGCCGCCAGCCTTGCAGGCTGGATCGGTCGGCGTCGGGCTGGGCGGAAGGGCTTGTGTGCGGGCGGGTGGACATCAGCAGTCTGGCGCAGGAAAAATCACGTCATTCAGTGTAGCCGACCGGCAGCTCGCAGCGCAGGATGCGGATCAAGTGGCCAGTGAATACTGGCCGAGGCCGAAGGTGGCATTCTTGCCCAGATGCGCCCACTTGCCGTGGTGCAGCAGGCTGGCAAAGGGTTGCAGGTTGCCGCTGAGGCTGAGGCTGAGGTTGCCAACCAGGCCGCCGAGCTTCATCAATTGCTGCTGACGGCTGGAGTAGCGCGCCCAGTCGTGCCAGTGCAGTTGTTGGCGTAGCTGGATCGATTCGGCCAGTTGCGCCAGCATTGGTACGTTGAGTGCCTGCTGGCCGGCATGAAATTCGGCCAGCAGGCTGAGCCGGCGTGCCAGGGCCACCAGCAGGGTACGGGCGGTGAGCTGCCCGGCGCCCAGCGGTTTGCCGTTGTCCTGCAGGCGCAGCGGGGTGGTGAAGCTGAGCGTTGCCTGCTGGCCAATGGCCGGTACGGCGTGGGCTTCGTCGCCATGGCTGATCAGGGCGGTAGCATGCGGTTGCCACAGCAGGGTTGCGCCTTGCTGGCCGACGTGGCTGACGGCGGCCAGTTCCAGCGCGCCATCTCCGGCACCGATGCCGTGGCGCAGGGCACGTTGCCAGGCGTGGATGACCAGCGGCAATTGGGCACGGGCGCGGCCGATCAGCACCATGTGAAAGCTGAGCGGCTGGCCGGCCTCGATCTGTTGTGCGCCGATGGGTGGTGGCTCGATCACGTACGGATTGGGGATCTGGCTGAAGCGTTGCAGTTCGTGCTCGGGCGGGGCCGGGGTTTCAAACAGCTCCGGGTAGGGGCAGCTGCGATACAGCGGGCAGCTTTTGCAATCTTTTTGCCGGGTCATGCAGGCGGTGCGGCGCAGGGCATTGCCGAATGCGCCGCGCAGGGTGGAGCCGGCATAATCCGGCAGGCGCACCGTGCTGGTGGCCACGCAATCGAAACGGTAACGGGCGACCGGCAGGTGCAGATCGGTCAGTGACGGGATCAGGTCTGGGCTGTTCATGGTGTGGTGTGCGTAGTGGCAGCCCCTCTCCCCAACCCCTCTCCCGCATGGGGAGAGGGGCTCAGGCGGGCAGGGCGGAATGGATGGCGTTGCCCTGCAGGCCGCATCCAGATTGGCTTGCAGCCCGGCTGCAAGCCAATGCCAGAGCGGCCTGCAGGGCAGTTGGTAGCGTGGGTGGAAGCAATCATGCGGCTTCGTCCCGCAGTTGGCGCAGTTGGGCTTTGATTTCCTTTTCGCGCTTGCCTAGTGCGACGGACTTGATGCGCGGGCCGATTTCGCCAGCCAGCACCTTCTGTTCCTCAGCGCTCCACCCCTCGCCGCTGCAGGCCTGAGCCAGCAGCTCGCACAGGGCAACGAATGCCGGCTGGCCCGGTGCCTTGTCCTTGGCAGGGGCGGTACCCCATTTGGCCAGAAAATCAGCCGTGGTGCGGGCGGCGTCGCTCATCGCAGCGCGAGCTTGTTTTTCTGCGGCCTGGGCATCTGCCTCGGCCTGGGCACGGGCAGCGGCTTCGGCTTCTGCCTTTTGCTGTGCGGCGCGGCGAGCGTAGAGTTGCTCACGCTGAGCTGCAATTTTTTCGCGCACGCTGGCCATGCTGCCGGCCTTTTGCTGCCTGGCGCACCATTGCTGCAGTTGCGGCAGGGCGGGGTTGCTGGCCGGCTCGACCAGCACCCAGCCAAACGGCAGCATGTCGCTGCGGGCGTTGCTGTCGTCGGCGGCGAGCCAGACGGTGAAATTTGAACCCGGATTGTCCATTAGCCGTTTTGCAGCCCATGAATGACCGGCGGAGCCGAAGCGTTGGCCCATAACCCTGAGAACCAAGCACGTTTTCGACGGGGCAGGGACAGCATCAAGCGGTTCTGCCCGGGGTCTTGGCACCACGAACCGCCGATCGCCAGCACCAGGCCATGCAAGGTGGAAAGGGTATGCTGGATTTTGGAGCGCAGCACGGCCTGACGAAACAGGCTCATCAGGTTGTACGCGAGCATGGCAAAGCCCAAGGCGGCTTCAGTCGCCCAGAAGTCGCGCATGTTGAACGCGTCCAGACCGAAGTCATTTTTCAGTTCCTTGGGTATTGTCGTTCATGATGTGTGCCTCGCTGGAAGTGGATCTGCAGCCAGTTTACGAGGCAGGATGGGGTCTGGCTGACTGGGCAAGCTTGCCGTGGCGGGGAGGTGAGTCAGCCGGGCGGTGTGGCCCGGCGGGTGGGGGTAGCCTGTCGGATTTGAGCGATCGTGGCGAGCTTCGTTTTCCCTCTGGCGCAGCAGATCAGTCTCAACCCCGACAGGCGGCTAGTTGACGAGGTGGATGCAGTCGGCTGGCAGGAGGAGACCGTAGCGGGTGTTCGGGCGGCGGCCCTGGGTGGCGATCTGGTAGCGCTGGTATTCGAGCGGGAGGGTTTTCTTGATCTGGTTGTTGATCTTGGAGCGCTTCTGTTCAAACCATTCTTTGGGGAAGCCTTGTTCGTGGTCGAGCTGGGCTTGCAGTTTTTCGTAGTCGTGCGCCATTTCGCCTACCTGGTGGCGGTAGAGTTGGGCAAAGTCGTTGTGTACGGGGTCGGTGTGACGGACGAATGCCTGGTCGCCAAGCTGGACGCGGCGTTCGGCCAGCCAGCGGTAAAAAGCGTGCAGCATGGGGGGGAGCTCGATCGGTTGGCTGCCACATTCAATCCGGCATTGGCTGCGGTGAATGACCAGCCGGGGCGGGTTGAGGCTGCGTTGGGTGGCGGCGACAAGGTCGCTGAAGTTGCCGCTGCCGTGGTCAAAGGCGCTGGCGAGGCTGTCGCGTAGCCTGACAAAGGGGATGGAGGCGAGCTCGACAATGGCGTTAGCGGTGCTGATCGGTTCGTTTTCGCGGGTAAACAGTACCTGAGGTTCGCGTGGCGGGTAGTAAAACTTGTGGTTACCTTCAAACGGTTCGCTGACCAGGACGTGCGATAGCCGGTCTTGTTCGCGGCCAAACAGCGAGAGGGCGTAGCCGAGGTAGAACCCCATCGTTTTGCGCCCGCCGGCAATCGAGACGTGCAGGGCGCAGTCGGGGTCGGCGGTGAGTTGGCGCACCAGGGCGGTGATGCTGTCGGCGGCCAGGGCGTTTTCATCGGGGGTGCGGATGTCGATCAGGGGCTGGCCGTTGCTGTCGCGGATGAGGTGGATGTGCTGGCTGTCAAAGGTGATCGGCGGCAGCCCGTAGTCGCGGCAAAGCTGGCCAAACCGGCCCAGATGCGGGTCGAGCAGGGTGAGCCGGGCGTTTTCGGCGCCTTTGCGGGTGGTGATCAGGTGCACTTCGGTGGGGATGAAGGCGGGCTGTTCGACCTGGGTGAGGGCGTACAGGGTTTCGGTGAGGATTTGCGGCGACATGCCGGTGACGGCTACCAGAATGCGGCGTGGGTAGTGCTCGGGGGTCATTTGTTGATCCATTCGGCCATGATCTGTTTCAGGTTGCGCAGGTTGCTGGCATCGACCACTTTGATGCGCAGGTCTTTGGCACGGTTGAGCGTGGCTTGGTTGACTTTCTGGAAGCTGACCAGCATGGCGCGGGTGTTGAGGCCACCTAATTCGGTCAGGCTGTCGAGCTTGTAGGTGACTTCGTCGCTGCGAGGGTTGCGGCTGTCTATCCGGCTGGTTTTGCATTCGACAACGTGCAGGCGGTTTTGCGCCAGGATGGCGACGTCGATTTCATTGTCGCTGTGGCCGGCGCTTTGCCTGCGCACTTGCAGGTTGAATACGGCGTCTTGCTTTTTGGGCAGGCTCTGGGCAATGTCAAAGGTGTACTGCTCCAGCCAGCCGCCCTTGAGGAAACGGATGGCTTGCGGGTCGGTAAACTGGATGCGCTGGCCTTTGCGGCTGGCCAGGCCGGCATCGCGGATGCTGTCGAACAGGTGGTCAAAATTGGGGTCGTCGTCGCCGGTGTCGCTGACTGCCAGCGTTTTCTGGTCTTCGGCCTGTTGCGCTAGCCAGTTCAGCCGGGCAATGGCTTTGCTGTAGGTGGTGGCATAGGTCACAAATTGGTCGATCAGGCCAGCGGTGCTGGCGTTGGGCTTGATGCGGGTTTCGCTGCCCAGCAGGTCGTAGCCGTGTGCGGGCAGGTAGTCGCGCAGGGTGAGTTTGTTTTTCAGTTGAACGGGCGCGGCGGCGGCGCCGAGCAGAAAGACCGAGTTGAGTTGCGGGTGTACATAAAACACTGCTTTGCCGGCCAGGGTGAAGGCGTGTTCGGCGGCAATTGCCATCGGTTTGGTGCCGCCGGTGACATTCAGGGCAATGGCGCGGTCTTCGTGTTCGGCAATGATCGACAGGCATTGTTCTTCCAGCTCGCGCAGGTCGTAGGCGTCGCTGACCGGTATCGTCCGGCTGGCGATCTGGTAGCGGGCGTAAACGGCTGCCAGCCGCTCGGCAGCGTCCCGCATCGGTTCGCTGACCAGCATCAATACTTCGCGTGGGCGGAATTCCGGATCAAGGATCGGTGTCAGGTTGGGCGTGGCCTGGCCGGAGATCAGGCAGACGTGTATGTCAAAGCGCTGCATGGCTGTCCTTTCGCTACCGCTCGGCAATGGGATACGCGGAGTATGCCCCGAACGCTGACGGGCTGTCGCGCTGGCAAGCTTGCCAGCGCGGTTGCGCGCCATCGGGGGCTTGCCTACACTGGCAGCCAACTTGAATGGTCTGGATGGGCAGGGTGGCATGATGAATTCACGCGCTGTGTGGTGGCTGGCCGGGCTGGCTGCGGTTGCGGCCGGGCCGGTGCTGGCTGAGATTTACAAGCATGTCGATGAGCAGGGGCGGGTGACGTATTCCAATGTGCCGATGAAGGGGGCGAAAAAGCTGGATCTGGAGCCGCTGTCGTCGGTGCCGTTAGCCAGGCCCCAGTCCGGTAGCGGTTTGCGGCCATCGGGCGGATCGTCCAGCGGGCCGGAGGATTTTCCCAAGGTGGATGTCGATACGCAGAAAAAGCGCGATCTGACCCGCAAGGGGGTGCTGGAGGACGAGCTGCGCAACGAGGAAAAAGCCGTGGCCGAGGCGCGCAAGGCGCTGGAGGATGGCAGTGCGACGCTCAAATCGGGCGAGACTTCGCGTAGCTCTGCCGGCTATCTGACTCGCGTTGCCAAGCTGAAAGATGCGGTGACGGTACGGGAAGGCAATGTCCAAGCGCTGCGCAAGGAGCTGGCCAACCTGAAATAGCGGCTGGCTGCGGTGTGTGCCGTGCACTGTAATGGTGCATTGGGCTGCGCCGGGCAGGGGGCTTGTCCTGTCTTGGTGCGTGACAGCTGCGAGTTGCGGTGAATCTGGGCCAGGTAGGTGGCTGGTTGCATGGCCTGCTTTTTGCTTGAGTGGTGCCGTTACCGATGTGGAGCCGCTATGTCCTTTTCTGCCTTTTCCGGACTCGAGCTGCTGGATTCAGCGGTGTTCGTGCTCGACCGCGCCTTGCGCATCGTTTATCTGAACCCGGCCGCTGAAGATGTGTTCGAGCTGGCGGCCCGTGCCACGCTGGGCCAGACGCCGGAGCAGGTGTTTGCCAATGGCGGAGGGCGTACGCTGATGCGTTCGGCGCGGCAGGCGCTGGATAGCCATTCGAGTGTGACCGAGCATGATCTGAAATTGCACGGGCCGCAGCTGAACGAATGGCATCTGGTCTGCCATGCCACGCCGATCGAGGCCGCTGGCGGCGCAGTGCTGATGGCGCTGCAGCCGATCGACCGGCAAATCCGCATCGCCAACGAGGAACGCATTCTGGTTCAGCAGCAGGCCAATCGCGAGCTGATCCGCAATCTGGCGCACGAAATCAAAAATCCGCTGGGCGGTATCCGGGGGGCCGCTCAGTTGCTGGAACGAGAGCTGGAACGCCCGGAGCTGACCGAATACACGCAGGTGATCATCCAGGAGGCCGAGCGACTGCAGTCGCTGATCGACCGATTGCTGACGCCGCATCGCATTCCGCAGGTGGCGCCGGTCAATATCCATGAGGTGCTGGAGCGGGTGCGCAGTGTGCTGCTGGCAGAAACACCGGACACCCTGTCGATCCGACGCGATTACGATACCAGTCTGCCGCCAGTCAGCGGCGACAAGGAGCAGCTGATCCAGGTAGTGCTGAATATTGCCCGCAATGCCGTGCAGGCGATGCAGGGTCGGGGCGAGATAGTCTTCCGTTCGCGTGTGGCGCGCCAGGCAACGCTTGCCCGCAAGCGGCACCGGCTGGCGCTGCAATTGCAGATCCTTGACGACGGGCCTGGCATTCCTGATTCGATTCGCGACAACATTTTCTATCCGTTGGTGTCTGGCCGGCCCGACGGCACCGGGCTGGGGCTGACGCTGGCGCAGACTTTCGTGCACCAGCATCAGGGAACCATTGATTTCGATAGCCGCCCCGGCCACACCTGCTTCACCATTTTGCTGCCGTTGCAGAAAGATAATCGAGGAAACCATGAAACCCGTCTGGATCATTGACGACGATCGCTCCATCCGCTGGGTGTTCGAAAAGGCGCTGGCGCGCGAGAACATTGCATTCAAGACTTTCTCCTCGGCTACCGATGCGCTGGCGGAAATGGCGAACAGCCTGCCACAGGTGGTGGTGAGCGATATCCGCATGCCGGGCGAATCCGGGCTGGTGTTTCTGCAGAAGGCCAAAGAGCGGTTTCCTGCCTTGCCGGTGATTATCATGACCGCGCATTCCGATCTGGAAAGCGCGGTGGCGGCGTTTCAGGGCGGCGCGTTCGAGTATCTGCCCAAGCCGTTCGATGTCGACCATGCTATTGAGCTGGTACGCCGCGCGATGGAGGAGAGCCTGCGGCAGGCGCCGGAGGAAGAGGTGCTGGAGGTAGTGCCGGAAATTCTCGGCCAGGCGCCGGCGATGCAGGAGGTGTTCCGTGCGATCGGCCGTCTTAGCCAGTCGGCTGCCACGGTGATGATTACTGGCGAATCCGGCTCGGGCAAAGAACTGGTCGCCCGGGCGCTGCATCGCCACAGCCCGCGGGCCAGCAAGCCTTTCATTGCCATCAATACCGCAGCCATTCCGAAGGATTTGCTTGAGTCTGAGCTGTTCGGTCACGAACGCGGCTCGTTTACCGGGGCGCAGACGCAGCGTCGTGGCCGGTTTGAGCAGGCTGAAGGGGGAACCTTGTTCCTGGATGAAATCGGCGATATGCCCTCCGATCTGCAAACCCGGCTGCTTCGGGTGTTGTCGGATGGCTTTTATTACCGGGTGGGCGGCCACACACCGATCAAGGCCAGCGTCCGGGTCATCGCCGCCACTCACCAGAATCTGGAAAGCCGGGTGCGGGATGGCCTGTTCCGTGAGGATCTGTTTCATCGCCTGAATGTCATCCGTTTGCGGCTGCCGCCATTGCGCGAACGCAAGCAGGACATTCCGCTGCTGGTGCGCCATTTTCTGCAGAAAAGCGCGCGGGAGCTGGGCGTCGAGCCCAAGCGATTGTCGGATACGGCGATGAAATATCTGGCGGGGTTTGATTTTCCCGGCAATGTGCGCCAGCTGGAGAACGTCTGTCACTGGTTGACCGTGATGGCGCCGGGGCAGAATGTCGAGCTCGCCGATCTGCCGCCAGAGCTGCGTGCCGAGGCTGATGCGCCGCTGGTGGCCGAGGCGGGCAACTGGGTCGTTGCGCTGGAACAAGAGGTTGAGCGCCAGTTGGCTCGCGGCGAGGTCGGCATTATCGATGCGCTGACCAGCCAGTTCGAGCGAGCGCTGATCCAGAAAGCTCTGGCCCACACCGGTGGGCGCCGCATTGAAGCCGCCCATCTGCTTGGCTGGGGGCGCAATACCCTTACGCGCAAGATTCAGGATCTGGGACTGGAAACGGCCAGTCCGGGCGGCTGACAGCAGTGGGGCCGCTGCGTGTACGGCAGTCGGCCCCGGAGGTGACGATCAGAGCGCTCAGAAGGTGTGTTGGAACATAAAGCCGAAATGATCGGCCTTGATCGACCCCATCTCGTAACGGGTCTCTCGGAAGTCGAACGGTCGGGCCTTGTAGCTCTCTTTGATGTAACGCAGTGCAAACCAGACATCGGGCTGGTATTGCACACCGAGCTCGGCATAGACACCGTCAGACTGGCCGAATTCGATGGTCGGGCTCTTGTTGTAGCGTCCGTCGTATTTCAGCTTGAAGTTGTGGCGCCAGCCAAAGCCCAGCCGCGCCTTTTCTCCCAGATAGACGAACGGCGCAATTTCCAGTGGATAGCGCTTGACGTACGCCGTGCCGCCATCGTGGCTGGCTGCATGGAACTGATAGCCAAACGTGGCCTGCAGCCCCAGCCGGGGCACTGGCCGGTAAATGCCGCCACCGGATACATTGATGCCGGTGCCCGCCCGCAGGGTGGAGATGCCGCCCCCTACCAGCTCGACATCAGGCAGGGTATCGCCGCCGTAAGAGTAGCCGGCAGTCAGGATGCCCGTCAGCTTGCGGGGCGCGTCGGTAGCCGGCTGTTCGGCAGCACAGGCAATGCCGGAAAGCAGCAGGAACAGTAAGGCAGAGTATGTCTTCATCATGTCAGGGTGGGCTGGAAAATTCCATTATCATGCATTAAACCGCGGGGAATGATCAAACGGTAATTTACCCGCAGGGCGCCCGCGGCTGGTGGGCAGGCAAAGTGGCAGATTTGACCGCCAATCGTCGAGTTAGTTGCCGCTCATGAAGCGCAGCGGATCCACCTGCCACTTGGCCGGATCTTCGTGGCTGACGATCTTGTCGGCACCGCCTTTACCCATCGGCCGCGACAGATCGATTTCAGCCGGCGGAATGTAGGTATTGGCCTTGGTACTGAAGAAAACCTTGACCTTCGGTTGCAGCAGATTGCTCTCGTGCTGCTCGGTCACCACACCCAGCCGGCCCGATTCCAGCAACACCAGTGTGCCGGTCGGATAAATGCCGACGCAGCGCATGAATGCCTGGACGTACTGTGGATTGAAGTGAAACTTGCTCCATTCAAAAATCTTGCGTAAGGCATCGGTGGCGGCCATGCCCTTGTGGTAGCAGCGGTCGGCCGTGATGGCGTCGTACACGTCGACAATGGCGGCCATCTGGGCTAGTGTGGTGATCTGCTCGCCGGGCAATTTGTCCGGGTAGCCGCTGCCGTCCATCCGTTCGTGATGGTGTAGCGTGATATCCAGCGGAATCGGGCCGATCTGTGGCGTTTGCAGCAGAATCTGATGCCCGTCGCCGGGATGTTTTTTGATAATGTCGAACTCTTCGTCGGTCAGCCGGCCTGGCTTGTTCAGAACTTCATCCGGCACCAGTGCCTTGCCGGTGTCGTGCAGCAATCCTCCCAGACCGGCCTGACGCGTGGTTTCGGCGTCCAGCCCCACCGAACGGCAAAACGCAACCATCAAGGTGCACACGCTGACCGAGTGCAAAAAAGTGTAATCATCCTTGTTCTTGATCCGCAGCAGGCCCATCAGGGCGCCCGAGTTGCGCAGGATCGATTCGGTGATGTTTTCGACCACCGGTTCAATCTGCTCCAGCTGCACTGCTTTGCCCAGCCGGACATCCTGCATCACGGTTTTCACCAGCTGGTGTGCCTGATCCTTGATCTGCCTCGCTTTGGCCATTTCTTCCGCCAGCGATAGCTTGACTACCGGGGCCGGCGCTTCTGACGCCAGTCTGACCATTTCCTGATGCAGTTCCTGTTTGACTTCGGCTTCGGTCGGCGCGTGTGGAACGTCCAGTCCCTTAGTCGTGTCGATGTAAACATCGTGAATGCCGGCATCGATGATTTTCTGGATTTCCGCATCGGACTTGAGCTTGAACTGGCTGACCAGAAACGGGTGCGACATCCAGTCGCAGGAAAGATCGTGGATGAACATGCCGGGTTTGAGCTGTGTGGCGTCTATTTTCTTGATCATGATAAGGCGAGTGTCGGTTGCGGCGTTGCCATCCAGCCCGGAAAACCGGCAATTTTGCCAACCATGCGCCGGGCTTCGAATATACTGGAATGTATGTTTGGGCCTACTCGTAAAGGATAGTCGAATGTTCAGGAAAACGCTGGCAGGCATCGTGCTTGCCCTGCCGCTGTGGGTGAACGCAGCCGAAACCACTCCTTCCAGCTGGCAGTTCGGTGGCGGCTTGGGGTTGACGATGGGCGGCGACGAAATGGGGACGGTACACATCTACCGCAACGGTACGCGCATCCAGAGTGAAAACCTGCGCGCCGGCCGGCTGTTTCATTTCGATATTGGCACCCGCTGGCGGCCAGCGTCGACACCATTGATGCTGCAGATGACCTTTGGCTATCACTACAATGCGGCCAATGGCAAGGATCTGGAAACCGGTACGGAAGATGTCAGTGCCTATTTCTCACGCTATCCGCTGGAAATCATTCCTGCGCTGCGGTTGGGCCGGCATTCGCTCGGTCTGGGGGTGCGCCACGACTTCAACCCCATGCTGGCCGCATCTGGAGCCGGCAGCCTCAAATTCAAGGATGCCAACGGGGCCGTACTCGAATACGGCTACTCGCCGATCGACAACGTCACGCTTGGGGTTCGTCTGGTCAAGATCAAATATCGCCCCGAAATCGACGAGGTCTCGGCCAAGGGCGATCACGTCGGCATCAACGGCCGACTCTGGTTCTGAGTCGCCAGCCCTTCCTGCCTGTCAGGCGCCGGGCTGGCAGCCTGTCGGAATTGAGACTGACTCCGCTGCGTCAGAGGGAGAAGCGGTTCATATTTGCCCGTTTCTCCACTTGGCCCGCGACGATCACTGAAGTCCGACAGCTTGCTGGCAGTGCCGCCGGATGCCGTCGGGTACCGGCACGCTGCCGCCCTGACTATAATCTACCCAGACCAGTACGGCGTGGCCGGTGGCGTACACGGTTTGCTCATCTGTGGCGAGGCGGAATTCATGGTCGAGCTTCATGCTGCTCCGGCCGATCTGTGTGACATAGGTACACAGACGGATGGTGGCGGGATAAACCAGCTCCCGCTTGAAATCACAGGCGATGTGGGCGATTACCGGCCCGATCCCGCCTGGTGCGATCGGCTCGGCCAGGGCGTCCAGCCATTCGACCCGCGCTTGTTCCATGTAGCGGAAATAATAAGTATTGTTCAGGTGGCCGAGGGCGTCCATGTCTCCCCAGCGCATCGGGATCAGGGTGTCGTGTATCAGTTTGCGCGATTCGGCTGACATGATCGGGGGCGACGCTACAGGTTGGTCAAGGAATGGCCCAGTGTAGCTGAATATGGGTCAGGAAACTATTGCCGCTATAATGCCGGCCTTGAATACAGTTGCCACTATGAAAGCCGCAGCATGAATGTGTTTTATGAGGAAGACGGGGGATTCAAGGTCGGAGCGGTGATGTCGGCTACTGATGCGTCGCTGCAGGTCGAGGCTGCACACGGCAAGCGCTCCAAGATCAAGGCTGCGAATGTGCTGCTCAGGTTCGAGCGCCCTGCACTGGCTGATTTCCTCCCTGCGGCCGAGGCTGTGTCGCAGCAGATCGACACCCATTTCCTGTGGGAGTGCTGCGGTGAGGATGAGTTCGGGTTTGAGGCACTGGCGCAGGACTACTTCGGTCATCCGCCATCGCCGATCGAATCCGCCGGCGTCGCGCTTCGTCTGCATGGTGCCCCGATGTATTTCTATCGCAAAGGCAAAGGGCGCTATAAAGCCGCTCCTCCGGATACATTGAAGGCCGCACTGGCCGGTCTGGAGCGCAAGCGCTTGCAGGCCGAGCAGATTGCCCGCGATGCAGCGCAACTGGCACGCTTTGAACTGCCTGAAGGCTTTTTGCCGCAGGTGATTACCCTGCTGCACCAACCCGACAAGAATACGCTTGAATTCAAGGCGATGGATCAGGCGTGCCAGCAAACCGGCTTGTCGCCGTTGCGTCTGTTCGAGCGTTGTGGCGCCTTACCGGATGCGCATGACTATCATTTCCAGATCTTTCTGCTGGAGCATTTTCCCAAAGGCTGCGATTTCCCTCCCGTGGCCCTACCCGAGGAGCCAGAAGGACTGCCTTTGGCAGAGGTCGATGCGTTCAGCCTGGACGACAGCAGCACCACCGAAATCGACGACGCCCTCAGTGTGGCACCGCTGGCTGAGGGGGGGTGGCGTGTCGGGGTGCACATTGCTGCGCCGGCGTTGAGCATCCAGCCGGGCGACGCGCTGGACAAGATCGTTTTGCAGCGATTGTCGACGGTGTATTTTCCCGGCAACAAAATCACCATGTTGCCTGAAGACGTAGTCAATCGGTTTACTCTGCAGGAGGGCCGGCACTGCCCGGCCGTGTCGATGTATATCGATCTCGATGCCGATCTGGCTGTCCGGTCGACATTCAGCCGCATTGAATCAGTGAGGATTGCGGCCAATCTGCGCAACGACATTCTGGAACAGCATTTCAATGCCGACACTCTGGCCAGCGATGCCGACGGTGACTATCCGTTCAAGTCGGAGTTGCGCCTGTTGCATGACTTTGCCTGCAAGCTGGAAGTCGGGCGCGGCAAGGCTGATTCCGGCCGGCCAGCGCAGGTCGATTACGGTTTCATCGTCAATGATGGCCACGTCACCATTACCCGCCGAAAGCGGGGAGCGCCGATCGACAAGCTCGTTTCCGAATTGATGATTTTCGTCAATTGCGCTTGGGGTGGGCTGCTCGCCGAGCACGGGATTCCAGCGATCTATCGGGCGCAGTCGATGGGTCGGGTGCGTATGACGACAGCGCCAGCCCCTCATCAGGGACTGGGCGTGCCGCAATACGCTTGGTCAAGCTCTCCTTTGCGTCGCGCCGTCGATCTGATCAACCAGCGGCAACTGATCGCCGTGCTGGACGGCAAACCGGCACCCTACCCGAAAGGCAGCGGCGAGCTGTTTGCCGCCATGCGTGATTTCGACGCTACATACAACGCCTATCTCGAATTCCAGGGGCGGATGGAACGCTACTGGTGCCTGCGCTGGCTGGTCCAGGAGCAGATTCACGAAATGGAGGCGGTGGTGCTGCGTGACGGTGCCTCCGTGCGCTTTGACGGCATGCCGTTTTTCTGCCGACACGTCATCGGTTTACCGGAGCTGGCGCCAGGCCGCCGGATTCGCCTGGTTCTGGGCGCAATCGATTTCCTCGGGCTGGAGATCGAAGCCCGTTTTGCTGCCGTGGTTGCCGATGCATCAGAGTCGTTACCCGAACCGGAAGACGAGGATTATCAGGCCGATGTGCACGAGCCGGTGTCCGAGGACGAGTTCAGTGCGTCCGATCAGTCTGCACCCGCAGAAGATCAGCAGCCTGTCGCTGCGCCCGCGGCATCGCAACCGGTGTGACAAGCCTTTGCCTTTTGCCTACAATGGACTGATCCCTAGGACAATGTCTTGCTGAGTGAGTCTACGTGCTGAATTCGATGCGTCTGGCCATGGAAGGCCCCGATCATTCCAATGTGTATCTCAAGATCGCGCTTGGGGTATCGATCGCCGCCCACGTTGTGTTGTTGTCGGTCAAGTTTGTCTATCCAGAACTGAAAAAGCTGTCCAACAGCCTGCCGATCGACGTCATCCTGGTAAACAGCAAGACTGCTGATCGGCCGCTTAATCCACAGGCACTGGCGCAGGCCAACCTGGATGGCGGCGGCAATACGGATCAGGATCGGCGCATCAAGACTGCACTGCCGATGCAGAAAAACGCCGACGTGGCGCAGGAGCAGGAACTGCAGGAGGCTACCCAGCGCCGTACCCAGCTGGAAGCTGAAGCCCAGAAGCTGATGTCTCAGCTATCATCCAGGCAGAAGCTCACCGCAGCCGATCCAACCACCAAACCCGAACCGCAGCAGTCCACCGGGCAGGACGCACAGGATCTGGTGCAGAAGAGTCTGGCAATGGCCCGCCTGGAAGGGCAGATCAGCAAGGATTTTGATGCTTATCAGCAACGGCCGCGCAAGAAGTTCATTGGCGCGCGCACCGCTGAGGCGACCTACGCCCGCTATATCGAAGACTGGCGCATCAAGGTGGAGCGGGTTGGCAGCAATCTGTACCCGGAAGAGGCGAAGCGCAACCGGATCTATGGCAGCCTGCAAATGACCGTCGAGATCCGCGCCGATGGATCGATTGTCAATGTCGAGATCAATCGCTCGTCTGGCCACAAGATACTCGATGAGGCGGCCAAGCGGATCGTAAATCAGGCGGCCCCTTATTCGGCCTTTCCGCCGGATGTTCGTAAAAGCTACGAAATTCTCAGCATTACCCGCACTTGGACCTTTACCACGTCTGATCGGCTGGAAAGCCGCGACTAATCCTGCCAGGGAGGCGCCGCTCAGGCCCGCCGGCAGGCCAGATCATGAAATCCCTTAGCTCCGCTGATATTTTCTGCCGCGTCGTCGACAATTTTGGTGACATCGGCGTCTGCTGGCGCCTCGCAAGGCAACTGCTTGTTGAGCATGGTTTGACCGTACGCTTGTGGGTCGACGATCTCGCCAGCTTCCGCTGGTTGTGTCCGGCGATCCGGCCGGATACAGATCGTCAGTCAATCGATGGAGTGGATGTTCGCTGGTGGCATGGTGGTGGCCAGCAAGAAGTACCTCACGACCTGGTGATCGAGGCTTTTGCCTGCAATCTGCCATCAGACTTCATTGAGGCCATGGCTGCCCGGCGCCCCCAGCCGTGCTGGGTCAATCTGGAGTATCTGAGCGCCGAAGACTGGGTGCGGTCATGTCATGGCATGGTTTCGCTTCATCCGCAATTATCGTTGCGCAAATATTTCTTTTTTCCCGGTGTGCAGCCGGAAACAGGCGGTTTGTTGTGTGAACAGCCGTTGGCCAGGGATCGCCAGGCCATTCAGAACACGCCCGGATCGCGCCAGCGTTTCCTGCGCCAGCTGCAATTGCCGGATCTCACGACAGACGCGGCCTGGGTGTCATTGTTTGCCTATGAAAACCTGTCCGTTCCCAGTGTCTTGCTGGCGATGGCCAGCTCAACAAAGCCAGTGATATGCCTGGTGCCGGAAAGCCGGGTGCTGGCCAGTGTGGCTCAGTGGCTGGGCACGGAGTCCGTCCGGCCGGGGAGCACATGCCGTCGCGGTGCGCTCGTTCTGCATGTGCTGCCGTTTCTCAGTCAGCCACTGTATGACCAACTGCTATGGTTGTGCGATCTCAACTTTGTCCGGGGAGAGGATTCGCTGGCACGGGCGCTGTGGGCTGCCCGGCCATGTGTCTGGCAGATTTACCCACAGGAGGATTTGGCGCATTGGCCCAAGCTTGACGCTTTGTTTGCAGTATACGCCGATGGCATGTCGGCCGGGTTGCGTGCTGAAGTCCAGTCGCTGTGGCATGCCTGGAATCGGCAGCAGAGCGTGTCTGACCTGTGGCAGCGATTGGGCGACCATTGGCCTGTATGGTCGGCGCATGCCGAAACCGTGACCAATCGTCTGGCCGGCTTGGGCGATCTGGCGAATAACTTGCTGCATTTTTGCCGGAAAACAGGCTAAAATAAGCGGTTTTTTACTGCAAGAGTCTGCTTGCGCCGGGGCGTTGTGCACTGTAGCTGTAGGTGGGCTGTTGGAAATTTTATTTTGGGTGGCAAACAGAGATGAAAACAGCACAGGAACTGCGCGCGGGTAACGTGGTCATGGTCGGCAATGATCCGATGGTGATTCAGAAAACCGAATACAACAAGTCCGGCCGTAATGCAGCCGTGGTCAAACTGAAACTGAAAAACCTGCTGACTGGCAGCGGTACCGAAAGCGTTTACAAGGCTGACGAAAAATTCGATGTTGTGGTTCTGGAAAAGAAAGAATGCACCTACACTTACTTCGCCGACCCGATGTACGTGTTCATGGATACCGAGTACAACCAGTATGAGGTAGAAGGCGAAAACATGGGTGACACGCTGAACTACCTCGTTGATGGCATGGAAGACGTCTGCGAAGTAACGTTCTATAACGGCAAGGCTATTTCGGTAGAGCTGCCGACCACTATCGTGCGCGAAGTGGAATACACCGAACCGGCGGTTCGGGGCGATACTTCTGGCAAGGTGATGAAGCCTGCCCGTCTGAAGGGTACTACGTTCGAATTGCCGGTAGCCGCGTTCGTTGAAATCGGTGACAAGATCGAAATCGATACCCGTACCAACGAGTTCAAAAAGCGCGCCTGATTCCGCGAATGTGTTATCTGCCACAAGGCCGCCCGCTGGGCGGCCTTGTTTTTTATAGTACGTAGCGTGCCAGATCTTCGTCTACTGCCAATGACCCTAAGCGTTCCCGCACATATGTGGCATCAATGACAACCGTACCGGTCAGTTGGGCGCCAGCCTGGAAAGAGATGGTTTCCACCATTTTTTCCATAACCGTGTACAAGCGGCGGGCACCGATGTTTTCTGTCTTTTCGTTTACCTGACAAGCGATTTCCGCCAGAGTCCGGATACCGTCAGAGGTGAATTCCAGCGTTACGCCATCGGTCGCCAGCAGGGCCTGGTACTGTTTGGTCAGGCAGGCGTCTGTTCCGGTCAGGATTTGCTCGAAATCATCAACCGATAATGAGTCCAGCTCGACACGGATCGGCATTCGTCCCTGCAACTCGGGGATCAGATCAGAGGGTTTGGATAGATGAAATGCGCCACTGGCAATGAACAAAATGTGGTCAGTCTTGATCATGCCATGCTTGGTCGAGATGGTTGTGCCCTCTACCAGCGGCAACAAGTCGCGTTGAACGCCTTGTCGCGATACCTCTGCCCCTTGGCCCTCCGATCGGCTGGTGATTTTGTCTATCTCATCCAGAAAGACAATTCCATTCTGCTCGACAGCTTGCAGGGCACGGGTTTTTACCTCTTCTTCATTGAGAAGTTTCAGCGCCTCTTCGTCAACCAGTAGCTTGAGCGCTTCTGCAATGCGCAAGCGGCGCTGTTTCTTGCGGGAATTGCCAAGGTTCTGGAACATGCCTTGTAGCTGCGATGTCAGTTCCTCCATGCCGGGCGGTGCGAGGATTTCCATTTGTGCCAGAGGTAGGGTTAGCTCGATGTCGACTTCTTTATCGTCGAGCTTGCCTTCTCGCAGCATCTTGCGGAATTTCTGCCGGGTTGAGTTGTCCTCGGCCGGTTCGTCGCCTGAGCCGAATGGGCGGGCGGGTGGCAAAAGCGCGTCCAGGATCCGGTCTTCTGCCATGTCTTCTGCCCGGTGGCGCACCTTGCATGCCTCGATTTCCCGCGTTTGCTTGATCGCGATTTCGGCCAGATCCCGAATGATCGAATCTACATCGCGTCCCACGTAACCGACTTCGGTGAACTTGGTGGCTTCTACCTTGATGAACGGCGCGTCTGCGAGCTTAGCTAGTCGGCGGGCAATTTCTGTCTTCCCGACGCCGGTCGGGCCGATCATCAAAATATTCTTTGGTGTGATTTCCTGTCGTAACGGATCTGCCACCTGCTGCCGGCGCCAGCGGTTACGCAATGCAATGGCAACGGCACGCTTGGCTGATTGTTGTCCGACGATGAACTTGTCCAGTTCGTGGACGATTTCCTGGGGCGTCATGTGTGACATGGCGATCATTCCTGTTTGTCTGTACCCCAGTTTAGGGATTCCAGTACATGGTTGTGATTGGTGTAGATGCAAATATCGCCGGCAATTTCCAATGATTTCTTGACGATGGCAGCGGGCTGCAAATCGGTATTCTCAAACAGGGCGCGAGCTGCGGCCTGTGCAAACGATCCTCCGCTGCCAATGGCTGCAATACCCTGTTCCGGCTCCAGTACGTCGCCGTTGCCGGTAATGATCAGTGTCGCTTGCTCGTCGGCCACTATCAGCATGGCTTCCAGCCGTCGCAACATGCGATCTGTTCGCCAGTCTTTTGCCAGCTCAACCGCAGAGCGCAACAAATGCCCCTGATGTTTTTCCAGCTTTGCCTCGAATCGCTCGAAAAGGGTGAATGCGTCCGCCGTGCCACCGGCAAAGCCGGCCAGAACCCGCCCGTGATACAGGCGGCGAACCTTGCGGGCAGAGCTTTTGATAACCACGTTACCCAGTGTGACCTGGCCGTCGCCGCCTATGGTGACTGAGCCGGGCCGTCGCACCGATACAATCGTGGTTCCGTCGAATTGTTGCATGTCTGATCTTTCTGAGGTTGCTCAAGGTGGTCTGCCCTCTTGGGAAGGGAAAGGCGCAATGAACCTCAGATGGGGGAGTTGCCGGCAAAATACAAGCCGACCGTACAGGCTTGCGGGCTACTTGCGCCGATGAATCGTGGCCAGATCGTTGATGCCCATGATTTTCAGCAGTGGAAAAACCAGGGCGTTCACGCCATCAATCGTCAGTGATTTGCCTAGCTGGGTCAATTCGACCAGCAGGTTGAGCAGATTGCCAGCGGATACGAAATCGATTCGGTCCAGCTGAAAGGAGTCAATACGAATGGACTGATGCTGTCTGGCGAATTCAGCCAGGCGCTGCAGCGGTTCATTTGTCTGATCGGAAATGGTGCCGCGCAGTAAAAATGTGTCAGCCGGGCTGGCTGCTTCGACTGCTGTGGCCGCCAGGGCATCATCGGTCTCGTCCTTGGCATCGGTACTACCTGGCCATGCGACAGGAGATTCCCAGGAAGGTGGAGAGACTTCGTAGGTCACCGCATAGTCAACGGCCAGATTTTCGAAGGGTTCCATCAGGCCAAGTGTCTGCTGGATCTCGATCAGCAGCAACCACATCGGAATCTCACCGGGGGTTGGCCGCATGATCTCAATCTGACTTTGCAGCCAGCCGATCAGTTTGTCGCCGGCAACCAGTTGAACAGGCGTTTTGTGCTTGCGGCAACGTGCCAGTGTCTGCTGTAGCGCCAGGCAGCCATCTGCCGACAGCGATTCGAAGCGGGAAAAATCCAGCCGAACCTTCTCTCCTTTGGGGGCAGCGGCAGCAAACTCGGCCAGCTTGCTGCTGTCAGCACCGATTATGCCGACAAAGCTGAAATAATTGCCCCGGCTTGTGGCGGCCGCGGGCTGGGGTGAGGCTGCGGGATCTGAATCAATGCGCCATACCGGCGCGGTTCTTTCGAATTTGAGTACGAACTGCATGGCGAGTTCGTCAAACGCATTCCGGGCGCGCGTTTGCTGGTAAAGTTCAAACAGCATCAGCCAGGGTTCATCACTGGCCTGTGTCGGGTGGGTTGCAAGGTATTGCTGAAGTATGTCAATTGCGGGTGCGCTTTGTTCGTTGGCGAACAGCATGGCCACTTCTTCGACCACTGCGTCCATGCCGTCGCCGCTTTCGCTGACCTCGATGTTGGCTGGATCGAACGAGATCGTATCGCCAAACACGGTGTCTGCCGTTGGAGGCGCGGGGTCAGGTGTCTGGGCGGTTTGGCTGGCCGGCAATTTGATTGCCGGCTGCTTGGGCCCGGAGTCTGTCTGATCTTTCTTTTTGAAAAAGGAGAAAACCACAACCAGTCCGATATAGTAAACGGTGCCTCTACACTCATGCAGCGAGGGCAGAAAGCGCTCCAATCAATGATCGCATGCGATTGACATTGCGGGATGCCACATATTGAACGCTGCTTATCCAGATCGCCCACCAGTCAAATCGGTGGGATACATGCCTCGGGTCAGGCGTCTGCAATAAACTGGTTCAGTCGGCAAACTGCTTTTTCAGCCGCTCCCGGCGCTCTTGTGCTTCCAGGCTCAGCGTCGCGGTAGGACGGGCCATCAGTCGTTGCAGGCCGATGGGTTCGCCTGTGTCTTCGCAATACCCATACTCTCCGTGTTCGATCCGGGCAACAGCCTGGTCGATTTTTTGCAGCAGTTTGCGTTCCCGGTCACGGGTTCGCAACTCAAGGGCGTATTCTTCTTCGAGCGTAGCCCGGTCTGCCGGATCGGGTGTTGCTTCCTGTTCCTGCAGGTGCTGGCTGGTCGCCGTTGCGTTGGCAATCAGCTCCTGCTTCATGTGCAGCAGACGCTGTTTGAAAAATTCCAGATGTTCTGGCGTCATGTAGTCTTCGCCAGAGTCCTGAAGGATATCTTGTTCGGTCAGCACTTTTAGCATGATCCTAAACTCTCAATGCATGTTCGGTTAGGTGAATTGTCTCCTCGGTTGCCTCAGGCAAGGAGGCGGGCGAGAGATTAGCGGAACAATCGAACAGTGTGCAATAAGTATATGACAGTTTGCCGGCAATGGCCGACCGCATCAAATGGATGCGGCAGGACATTCTCTAAAGCCTGCCGCATTGCAGAACGGGCGTCTTACTTCTGCGCCAGAATCCACTGAACAATGGTTTTCATGTCGGCATCGCTGACGCCGGCATTCGGCGGCATCGGGATGGCACCCCATACGCCGCTGCCACCCTTCTTGACCTTGGCAATCAGCTTGACTTCTGCTGTTTTGTCGCTTTTGTATTTGGCGGCAACTTCCTTGTAAGAAGGTCCGACCAGTTTCTTGTCGACCGCGTGGCACGACAGGCAATTATTCTTTTGTGCCAAGGCTGCGCCATCTGCGGCATGGGCCATGCCGGCAGTCAGCAGGCCGGCAACGGCGAGGCTGGACAGAATTGCTTTCATGAATGTAACTCCCGATTGAGGATGAAAAAACATACTGCTGAGTTGCAGTACAGGTAAAACAGTCTGACGATCCATGTTTCTGCGGTCAATAACGTTTCAGTCCGGTGGTTGGCTGACAGGACGTCGCATTGAGCGTCTTCTGCGTCAAAGCGATCCGTAGGAATGCAGGCCCGACAGCCACATATTGACACCCAGAAAGGCAAACGTGGTGACGAACAGTCCGATGACGGCCCACCATGCAAGAAATGCGCCACGCAATCCCTTGACCAGTCGCATGTGCAGCCACGCAGCGTAATTCAGCCATACGATCAGCGCCCAGGTTTCCTTTGGGTCCCATGACCAGTAACCTCCCCAGGCATCCGCAGCCCACATGGCGCCCAGAATGGTCGCGATGGTAAAGAAGGCAAATCCGATTGCGATCGATTTGTACATGATTTCGTCAATCATGGCCGGAGCGGGCAGCCGTCGCGTCATACGGCCGCGGTTGGCTTCGATCAGCAGCAGTATACCTATGGTAATCAGCGCATTGGCCCAGTAGTCGGCGTGGGCAAGCGGTTCGGTGAGATGGAGGGTTGTGCCAGCTAGCAGCAGGGTGGCTGCCGCCAGCCAGAACGGCTTTTTGCTGGACGGATTGCCTTCTGTTGACAACAAAAAGGCAATGCCGAGCATTGCAGACAGGGCAAATGCTCCGTAGCCGACAAAATTGGCCGGAACATGCAACTTCATCCACCAGGATTGCAGGGCAGGAATCAGGGGCTGGATGGTGTGGGCTTGCCGGTCGAGCATGTACCAAAGTAGGAAGAGCACTGCAGCGCTGATCACCAGCAGGACAAAGGCCCCCAGTTGCCTGTTCTGGTACCGCTGTTCGTAGTACAGATACAGCAGGGCAGTCATCAGGCAAAACAGAATGAAAACTTCGTACAGATTGCTGACCGGGATATGGCCGATGTCCGGCCCCAGCAGGTAGCTTTCGTACCAGCGCACCAGCATGCCGACGACGCCCATGCCTGTCGCTATCCAGGTCATGGCGCTGGCTGTCTGGCCGGCAAAGCGTGAGCGGGCCAGCAGCGAAAGCCAGTAGGTGATGGTGGCCAGAAAGTAAAGTGCACTCATCCACATGATCGCTGGCTGGCTGGCAATCAGATACTTGAGCCAGAATTTGCGCTCTGCCATGGCCAGATCGTTGCTGTACAGTTGGATGGAAAACAACGCCAGTGCGCCACAAATCGGCAGAAATAGCTGGAAGGGTTTCCAGTACCGGCCAAGGCTGAACATGCCCATCGCCGATGCCCACAGAATCCCGTGTTCATAGCTGTCCATATAGGTGCCATATCGGTGTGATGCCAGCGTGGCTGCAACCAGCAGCAGCAGGGCAAACAATCCATCACCTAACGGAAGGCGCCCAAGGGTGGATGGGGTGTGGGTCGGAGGCATGTGTTCAGTCTCTGATGAGTTGTTGCAATTGCTGCAGGTTCTGGGTGAACTCAGTGTCGAAATCCGAGCTTTTACGATTGGCTGACATGGCAAACAGGATCGAGTTCCCTTTTACCAGTAGCCACAGGCGCTTTTCCTTGATGTAAAACATCGCGAATATACCGAGTACCAGCAGCAACGAACCCAGATAGACGAGATTTTTGCCCGGTGAGCGAGTGATCTGGAAGCCGCTGGCCTTGACTTCGTTAAAGCCGGTCATTTGCAGTAGAACCGGTGTGTCGTAGTCGAAGCTGCTGCTGATGGCTACCAGGCTTTCCACGATGAAGCGGAAGCGATTCTGGTCGATGGATTCCCGTGGCAGCCCGGCTTGTTCGCGTGCCAATTGCCACGCTTCGACGGCAACCCCCTGAATCAGCCTGACGTATGTGCGGGCAACCAGTTCCCGTTTGTCGGCAGGAACCTTTTCCTGCAGGAATCGTTCAATTTCGGGAAAGCCTCCGGCTGCAAAACGTTCCAGTGCCCACTGAATACTCTGCCGGAATGGTTGTCGTGCAGTTGGGGGACCGCCTGACGCGTCGGCAACCTTGTCTGCAAGCCGGTCCATCTGGCCAGGGTCAAGCAGAATGGCTCGCAGCCGCATATAGCCGTCGATTTGTCCGGCCTCGTCAGCTGGAATGCGAAGGAAACTGAACGGTTCTGCCGGGGTGCGCCGGACGCCGAACAGGAAGAATGGCTGGCCGTCGATCGCTACTGGCTGCATGTAATGCAGATATTCCTTTGCCTGGCCCTGCTGGTTACGAAGTTTGTACTGAATGCTGGGGCCAATATTGCGGGTGTTTTTGGGGGCCGTCACCGCGATTGCATCGGAGAGTGCGGCTGGCTTGTTTGTCGGGCCGGCCTCAATGGTTTCAATATTGAACAGGCGGAAATCCCCCATTTCCAGTGTGTAGCGTTGACTTCCGGCTTGAAAGGCAAAATTCCGTAATGACGTAACCGACAAGGGGGCGGGCCGGGTGTGCTGTCCAAGCGGTTGCCACTGCGCCAGTTCGATCGATGATCCGCCATCACCGAAGCTGGCCTGGTAGATAGATACTCCCTGGATGGTCAGCGGGTGATTGACCTTTATGGTGGTCTGGGTGATTCGCCCGGTCTGCTTGTCGGTAACGGTGACATCGCTGGCAAACAGCTTGGGCTGGCCAGTCGGATAGTGTTCGATATGGAACCGGTCCAGCCGCAGGCTGAAGGGCAATTCCTGAACCAGATACCCATTACCCGCGTTTAGAAAAGCGACGTCTACCGTATCGCCAGTCGGGACATTGATGTTGGCCCGGTATGACAGGTTGCCGGTATCCAGCCTGCTGATGGCGGGCACCTTGCTTTGGGGCAGGTCGCGGGTTTCCGGGGCTTTAATACCCGTCATCTGCTGCCATTTGAGCAGCAGGTTGCCGTCCAGCAGGCCGCCGGCACAGATCAGTACAATGGCACCATGGGCCAGGAAATAGCCCAGCTTCTGGAGACTGCCTGTCTTGGCTGCGAGCATGATCGCACCATCTGCCTGGCTGGAATGCTTTACCGCGTAATGTTTGCCGGTCAGCCAGGCGCTGAGTTCAGCAGAAATCTGCGCTTGCCGCGAGGCGGGTACTTCCAGTGTTGCCTGGTGGGAAAAGGCGCTTAGCGAACGCTCGCTGGCGTTCTCCCGAAAACTGCGAATTTCACGGATGATACCCGGTGTGTTGCGATAGATACACAGCGCGGTGGATGAAACCAGAAACAGCAAAATCGCCAAAAACCAGCCTGAGTGATAGACATCAAGCAAGCCAAGCCATTCGAATACTTCGAACCAGAAGGGGCCGAACTCCATCACATAGGAGGGGTAAGGTTCGTTCTGCTTCAATACCGTGCCGATAATAGAAGCCACGGAAAGAATGGTCAGCAGACTGATGGCAAACCGCATTGAGCTCAAGAGCTCGAACAGGGCGCGAGAGAAAGACTGGCGGCGCACGATGATCTAGGTTTCCAGTGGGTTGGAGCGCCCGGCTGCAGCTGTTTTGCCGGGGTGCGAAAAAAAAGGTGGCTGGGCCACCTTTCCGTTTCTGATTCGGCTAGGCGGGCGCAGAAGCTGGTTCAGCGCAGGCCGACGACGTAATGCGAAACTGCCTCGATTTCCTTGTCGCTCATTTTTGCCGCAATCTGGCGCATCATGGCATTCGGGTCATTTGATCGCTCTTCTTTCCGAAAAGCCAGCATCTGGGCTTGGACGTATTCAGCGTACTGACCCGCAAGGCGCGGGAACTGGGCAGGCAAGCCGCTGCCTTTCGGTCCGTGACAGGCGGCGCAGGCGGGAACACCGGTGGCAGGGTTCCCGGCCATGTAAATCTTTTTGCCTAGCGACTGCAGCGCCGGCTTGCTGCCATCACGTACCTTGGCTTTCTGGGTGCCCAGAAAAGCTGCGACGTTCAGGATGTCGGCGTCCGTAAGAGGGGCTGCCATTCCCTGCATCACCGCATTGACACGAACCCCTTTTTTGAATTCAGTCAATTGTTTGGCAATGTACTCAGGGTGTTGCCCGGCAAGGCTCGGGTTTGCCGGTGTCGGGCTGTTGCCATCTGCTCCGTGACATGCCACGCAAACCTGCTGTACGGTTTGTTGCCCTTTGGCGGGGTCGGCTTTAGTGGCTGGGCTTGCCATGCTGAATCCTGCTGCCAGCATGCTTGCCGAAGCTAACACCATTCCGAATTTCATAAGAACGACTCCTTCACGTTTTCAGTTGCAGGCGAATGCCAGAGCTCGCCGCCACGGTTTTGCTGTTCCTGTTTGCAGCCTTTGCCAGCGTACCGGCCGCAACAAGAAGGTCGCTTTTGCTCAAACCTGTTATTCTAACGGAAGTTTTTTGGTGTGTCCTTTACTCCTCCTGTATTCGTTGGTTCCTCTTCATGCCCTTGTTTCAGAAGCTGCGCTTTCACATCACCGTCAATCATTTGCGCGATTTACCCGATACTCGTCGGGAAATTGCCTTTGTTGGGCGGTCAAATGCTGGGAAATCCAGCGTTATCAACACCCTGGCAAATCGCGTACGGCTTGCTTACGTCAGTAAGACGCCGGGCCGTACCCAGCACATCAATTATTTCTCCCTGGGAGATGATCTGTATCTGGTTGATCTGCCGGGGTATGGATATGCGGAGGTGCCTGCAGCCGTCAGGGCGCATTGGGAAAAGTTGCTGGGGCAGTATTTGCAGACCCGGCGGCAACTGATTGGGCTGGTCCTGATCATGGATGCCCGTCATCCCTTGAAGGAACTGGATCAGCGGATGCTGGACTGGTTTGCCACCACGGGAAGGCCTGTTCATCTGGTGTTGACCAAGTCTGACAAATTGAATCGACAGGAGTGTCAGCAAACGATTCAGCAGGTACGACAGGCCGTGGGTGAGCGGCCAGGGTGCTCGATCCAGTTGTTTTCCAGTCTGAAAAAACAGGGTGTTCCAGAGCTGGAGCAGGCTTTGTCGGCATGGTTGCTGTCCGGGCATGAAGAAGATGAAGATGATTCGCAACTATATGATGAAAAATGATTTTCTTGGATTTTTCCATGGTTGGTAATTGGATGTAAATAATTCTTGGGAGTCATGGCGGCAATTGGCTATGGTTACATCAGGCGCTCTGCCGCCTCCCGCTTTTCCTCCCTGAGCGGGTGCCTTGAGTGGTCAAGGCGTTTACCCCGGCTTCCCCTTTGGGCCGGGGTTTTCTTTGCCCGGATTCGATGCTGCCATTTTTGCTTGCGCCCGGAAGCGCTTCCAGACTTGGTTTGCGTTGATGTACTAGTATATTGAATTGGGTGGCTACGTCACCTTGGGCTGGTTGCCGATTGTGTCCCGATGTTTGGTTGCGCGAGGTAGTCTGCCTTGCGTAGAACGTGCGAATTTCATACAACACTTAAACACATGCAGAAGCTACGGGGGGCCGCGTGTCTGGTACTACCGATTTGAAAGGCGTCAAGGTGATGGTTATCGACGACAGCAACACCATTCGTCGCAGCGCCGAGATATTTCTGGGTCAAGCCGGGTGTGAGGTTATTCTCGCAGAGGATGGTTTCGATGCGCTGGCAAAAATTGCCGACTTCCATCCTGACCTGATTTTTGTCGATGTCATGATGCCCCGACTGGACGGCTATCAGACCTGCTCGTTAATCAAAAAAAACCCGCGTTTCAAGTCGACGCCGGTCATCATGCTGTCCAGCAAGGACGGTTTGTTTGATCGTGCCAGGGGGCGCATGGTGGGGTCAGATGAGTATTTGACAAAGCCATTTACCAAAGATAGCTTGCTGCAGGTCGTCAATCAGCACGCTCGCGCCCAGGCTTAGGCGCCGCAAATCTCAAGAGAGTTAGGAAACAAACATGCCGATCAAGAAAATACTGGTAGTCGATGATTCGCCTACTGAACGCCATTTTCTGTGTGAAATCCTGGCAAAGAATGGCTTCGAGGTATTCACCGCCGAAAGTGGCGAAGAGGCGGTGGTGCGTTCCAAGGAGGTTTTGCCTGATCTGATCCTGATGGATGTGGTCATGCCGGGCCTGAACGGCTTCCAGGCTACTCGCACGATAACCCGTGAAGAAAAAACCAAGAACATTCCGGTCATCATGTGTACGTCGAAAGGGCAGGAGACGGACAAGATCTGGGGGTTGCGGCAGGGGGCGAAGGATTACATTGTCAAGCCGGTTAACTCGGCTGAGCTGTTGCAGAAAATTGCCGCACTTGGCTGAGCGGGTGGGTCTGGTGTGTGACTGATGGTGCATGGTAGGCAGAGGCTTCCCTGTGCTGAAAGTGTTTAGCCATTGGCTTGTTGCATCTTATTTGCCTTTTCGCAGCCGGATGGAATGCTACGGTATCCGGTCAGCCGCATTGCGGTTTCCAAAGTTCCTTTAATTTGTCGGCAGAGCCTGAATCATGACCAAGAAAATCAGCCTACGCGAGTATCAGGAAAGCGTCGTTGCCAAGTTGCAGTCGACGATTGAGGGAGGGGCTACGGCCTCCAAGCTTGGGGTGCAGGTCGGGCAGGAGCACTGGTTGATCGATCTGCAGGATGTCAGTGAGGTGGTTGCGGTGCCAGACATGTGCCATGTGCCATTGACCCATCACTGGTTTCGTGGGATCGCCAATGTGCGTGGATCGCTGTACAGCGTCATTGATCTTTCACTGTTCATGGGCAATGAGCCGACGATGTTGAATGCATCCTGCCGGTTGATGCTGGTGAATGCGCGCTACATTTCCAATGCTTCCTTGCTGGTCACCAAGATGCTGGGGTTGCGCAACGTCGAGCAGTTTACTCCCGCCGAAAAGGCTGGTGATGCGCCGGTGTGGTTGTCAGCGGCGTATCGCGATGCAGAGGGGCGTCAGTGGAAGGTGCTCGATATGGCTGCGCTGGCTACTTGTTCGCAGTTCTTGCAGGTTGCAACTATTTAATTCAGTCGTAGTGTGGTTCGAATCATCCCCGACAGGATCGGTGAGGGAGAAATGGTATGGCGTTTAATCTGAACAAACTCAAATCCATGTTTGGCAAAGGCGGGATCCCCGCAGCAGAGGCCGGGCAGAATTTCGATCCGTCGCGCACCGTTTCCATCATCGAGAAACTGCGTGCCGCTGGCGAGGGTGAGGCTCCCGAGCCCTTGCCGCTCGTTGGTCATCTGCCGTTGCGTCGTCAGATGACCATTTTCATCGTGTCGATAGTGGTGTGCTTGGGGTTGTTCCTGATCACGGTTCTGGTGAATATCCGGTCATCCAACAACAATGCGGTCTATCGGGCTACGTCAACCGAGATGCAGATGTTGTCGCAGCGGATTGCCCGGTCAGCAGGGCAGGCTGTGCAGGGTAATGAGCAGGCGTTCGGTACGCTGGATAGTGCCTACAAGAAATTTGATGCTAACTTGACCTTGTTAATGGAGGGCGGGGGGGGGCTGCCCTCTTCGTCGGGTGAGCCAGGGGTCATTCTCAAAGACATCAAGAAGGTCTGGGATGCGTCGTTCCGGCCAAACAATCGTGTGCCTACCGTCCAGACCATTCTGGAAAACAGGCAGGTGATTACTACGGTGACCAAAAGTGTGAGCGCGATCAACTCCAACGACGCCAAGTTGCTGGAGCAGACCCAGCAGCTGGTGTCGGCGTTGCGCGATAGCGGTGCCAGCTCTCATGAAATGGAACAGGCCCAGCAATTGGTATTGCTTACGCAGCGTATGGCGAAGAACGCAAACGCCATGCTGGCCGGCGAGGTGATCAATCCCGAGGTTGTATTCCTGTTGGGTAAGGATACGAATACCTTCCGCGATACCGTTCAAGGCTTTCTGGAAGGTAGCGATGAGTTGCGCCTGTCCCCAGCCAAAAACGGTGAAGTCAAGACCAAGTTGCAGGAGGTTCGGACACTGTTCAAGGAGTTCGAGTCGGTTGTGAACACCTTCTCGCGCAATATGCAGAATCTGGTGAAGAGTCGCCTGGCGAACCAGACCATCTTCAAGGAGAGTGAGGTCTTGCTGACCGAAACAGTGAGGCTGGCGGAGGCTTACCAGTCTCAGGTTGGTGGCATCATCGCTTTCGTGTTCGAGTTGCTGTTCATTGCCGGCGCCCTGTATTCCCTGTACTTGCTGATACGTGTTTATGGTGCGGAGGCGCAACGTCGCCGGCTCGAATCCGAGCGTGAAAACAAGCGCAACCAGGAGGCGATTTTGCGCTTGCTGAACGAAATGTCGGATCTGGCTGACGGGGATCTGACCGTTAAGGCTTCGGTAACCGAAGACCTGACCGGTGCGATTGCTGACTCGATGAACTACACCATTGATGAACTGCGCAAGCTGATTTACGGCATCAACAAGGCAACCGAGCAGGTGACACTGGCTACCCAGCAGGCGCAAGCGACGTCGAATGAACTGCTTGAGGCAGCACAGCGCCAGTCGGCTGAAATTGTGGGCACCAACAGCAAAGTGCAGGATATGGCGCGTTCAATCTCGGAAACGACGGCCAGCGCGGTAGAGTCAGCCAAGGTGGCAGAGCAGTCGCTGATGGCTGCAGAAAAAGGTACGCAGGCAGTAGAAAACCAGATCAAGGGCATGAACGAGATTCGTGAGCAGATCCAGGAGACTGCGAAGCGCATCAAGCGGCTGGGTGAAAGCTCGCAGGAAATCGGCGAAATCGTGGAGCTGATCTCCGATATTACGGAGCAAACCAACGTGCTGGCATTGAATGCAGCGATCCAGGCTGCATCAGCGGGTGAAGCGGGGCGTGGATTTACCGTGGTGGCTGAAGAGGTGCAGCGGCTGGCCGAGCGGTCGGCTGAAGCGACCAAGCAGATTGGCGCCATTGTGAAAACGATTCAGTCTGATACCCATGATGCCGTTGCGGCGATGGAATTGTCGACCCAGGGTGTGGTGGAAGGTGCCAAGTTGTCCGATGCCGCCGGCCAGGCGCTACTTGAAATCGGTGAGGTTTCGAAAGCGCTGGCAGAGCGGATTCAGAGCATTTCCGTGCGTACCGTCGAACAGCGCGAGGTGGCCGAACGGGTATCTCAGAGCATGACCGATATCCTGAACATTACGGAACAAACTACGACAGGTACCAAGCAGACTGCAGTGTCGATTGGCCAGCTCATCGGGTTGGCTGCGGAGCTGAAAGGTTCCGTTGCAGGCTTCAAACTCTCTTAAGCAGGCGGTGTCATGGGCGCACACAACGAGATTGATGTAGGGTCACTGGTTTGGGTAAAGGGAGAAATCGATCAGGCCATCGAGCGTGCCCGCCAGTGCCTGGGCCAGTTCGGACTGAACAGTAGCGACGTGTCGCAGTTGAAGTTCGCCCGAACCCATCTGCATCAGGTGACTGGCGCAGTGCAAATGGTCGGACTGGATGGGGTCGCCCGTTTTTGTGAGGAGATCGAATCGCTGGTCGGTGCAGGCGAGCGGGGTGAAGCGGCGCTTCCCGGAGAGGGCATTGCTGCAATTGAGCAGGCTTTGGGCGATCTGGGGCGTTATCTGGAAGATTTGCTCAATGGTGCGTCAGATCACCCGCTCAAGCTTTATCCGGCTTACGAGCGACTTAAAGTTGCGCGAGGGGCACAAAAGTTTTCTCCGAGCGAGTTGTTTTTCCCGAGTCTGGACGTATTCAGCCTGCCGGCCAACGCCTCCCCTACCGTTCAGGATTCGGAGTTACCTGCTTTTGTCAAAGCGCAGCGTTCCCGTTACGAACTGGGATTGTTGAAGTGGCTACGAGGTGCGACGCATGATGGGTTGCAGATCATGCGCCAGACGCTGGAGGCAATCAGTCAGGCAGTGAAGTCCCCTCGGCAGCGGACATTCTGGTGGACGGCAAGTGGCCTGATTGATGCCATTCAGCATGATGCGCTGGAAGTCGATTACTCCGCCAAGCAAATTTTTGCCAGGATAAACATCCAGTTGCGACGACTGGCCGAAGGGTCGCAAACCGTTGCCGAGCGCTTGCAACGCGACATCCTGTACTTCCTGGCCAAAAGCCAGCCAAAAATCGAAACCGTGAGGGCCATTCGGGAAGCCTTTGTGCTGGACGAGCTGATGCCAGAGGCTGTTTCGATCGAACACGGTGATGCCGCTGCGATCCAGAAAACCGCCCGTGAGGCGAAGGATCTGTTGAATCAGGCAAAGGATGCTTGGATTCGCTTCTCCAGTGGCAGCCCAGATCGCTTGCAGGGTTTGCGCGATACGCTGGCCGATCTGCGCGATAAGAGTGCTGCACTTGCCATCGACGGTGTTCCCGCGATGTTTCACGCGCTTGGTAGTGCGATCGACTCTCTGTCTGCCTCAGCGGTTCCAGAGTCAGCCTCTATGGATATCGCTACTGCTTTCCTGTTGCTGGAAGGTATCTACGACCGGCCGCTACAGCAATCACCGGATTTGCCGGACCAACTGGATGCCATGACCCGCCGCTTGCAGGCGCTGGCCAATCCTGCGCTTGCCGATCATTCATTGCCGGGTTTGCCGCAACTGGATCAGCTGAGCCGCGATGCGCAAGCCAGAATGCTGCATTCGCAACTGATCCATGAAATACAGGTCAATTTGCAGCACATCGAGCAAGTCCTGGATGCGTTCTTCCGCGACAACTACAAGCGGGACGAGCTGCCCGGACTGGCGCCATATTTCCGCCAGGTTTATGGCGCGCTGTCGATGGTTGAGCTGGGCAAGGCGGCCGAATTGCTGCTGCTTGCCCAGGACGAGGTTCGCAAGTACGAGAAGCTCGCAGCCGAAGTTGAACAGGGCGACTTGGAGCAGATTGCCGAGATGCTGTCGACACTGGGCTTCTACATCGAGCAAAGCCAGTTTGACAAACCGAACAAGGACGAAATTCTCGATGCCTTGCTGCGCCGTTTGCGTGGAGAGGAAATCGAGCCAGAGCCACAAGTGCTTGCCGAGCCAGTCAGCGTCGAAGCTGAAGTCTCCCAGCAGAAGCAGCAGGCCCAAGAGCTGCTCGAGTCCTTGCGGGAAAACCCGGAAGACGAATCGGTTCAGCAGCAGTTACGGTCAACTTTGCAGACCCTGCAGCAAAATGCTGATCTGATAGCCGACAACGATCTGATTGCACAGAGCGCCGCTGCACTGGATGTGTTGAAGACAGGTCATGGTGGCAGTAGCGAACAGCTTGCCGCAGCGGTGGCCGGGATGGTTGGTGAGCGCCCCGCAACCGGGACGGCTCACAAGTCGGCGCCAGTTAGCGACGAGGCGGTCGATGCCGAGTTGCTGGAGGTGTATCTCGAAGAGGCTGTCGAGGTGCTGGCCAACATTCACGGCAATCAGCAGCTGTGCAAGGCTAATCCGCGCGACAAGGAGGCGCTGACCGTAATCCGCCGCAGCTTCCATACCCTGAAGGGGTCGGGCCGGATGGTTGGCCTTAATCACCTAGGCGAAGTGGCTTGGGCCATTGAACAGGTGATGAACAAATGGCTGCAGGATGATTTGCCTGCCAGCCCTGCGTTGATGCACCTCATCTCGATGTCGCATCACGCCTTCTCTGGATGGGTGACCGAACTACGCGAGCGGGGAAGCGCTGCAGTTGAAGCAAGCGACATCCTGCAACTGGCTGAAGCATTGAAAAATGGCAATGAGCCCGAATCGCTGCCCGCCTTTGGTGACCGTGTGGTTGTGCCAGCCCCGGCCGCTGAGGCAGCCCTGCCAGTCATGGAAGATGAGGTTTTGTCGGTTGAAGTACCCGAGGGCGCGCTGGCCGGCGCCGAGCCAGCCGAACCAGAATTGCCCGTACTGGAACTGGCCATTGACAGCCAGGCAGATCAGCAGCCTTCCCCAGCGTTGGCCATGCTCCCTGAGCTGGAGCCCGTCTCATTGCCGGAGCTGGAGCCCGGCTTGGCGACTTTGCCTGTTCCGGAATTTGAGCAGGAAGCTGTATCTCTGGTGGTAGACGAACCCGTTCTGGCGCTACAGCAGGACGATCTGCTGCTCGAAGAAGCGGTAACAGACCAGGTTTCACCGATGAGTGAGTCGATGATCTTGGGCGATCTGGGTTCCTCACAGGAGGGCGATGGGCCTGCCGCAGAGTTGACGCTGGATTGGCCGCAGGAAGCAGAGTCTGCCGATTTGCCGCTGGTTGATTTGACTGCCGCGCCGGTCGATGGGCTGGATGAGATTACCCTTTCCGAAGATGGCTTTGATGCTATTGGGGAAATCACGCTGCAGGAGGGCACGTCTCCTGCTGGGCCGTTTGATGCGGTGCTGTCGGTGGAAGATCCGGATGCGGACATTCAGATCGGGCCGGTCAGTATGTCTCCGGTGTTGTACGATATTTTCACCAAAGAGGCCGAGCAGCGGCTGAGTCGTCTGCATACCGAGCTGGGGGCGCTGGAAGCCGCTCCCAATACCCCGGCCTCCGACAATCTGCTGCATTCGGCGCATACGCTGTGTGGCATTTATCGTACTGCGGGATTTGCCGATATCGGCGAGCTGGGGCATGCGCTGGAGCTGTGTATTGCCGGGCAAATGAAAGCCGCCGAACTGTTTACTGCCGAAGATTGTCATGTCGTTCATCAGGCGGTCGAATCCATGGAGCGTAGCCTGGAGTCAATCCGGTCGCGGGAGATGCCTGCTTCCGAGCCCGCCTTGTGCGAAGCGTTGGGCCGGATTGTCGAACGGCTGCGCGCACCCAGTAATGAGCTGCTTGTCATCGAGCCGCTCGACGACATGATCGTAATTGAAGAAGAGCCGGACCTGCTCGCTGTAGATGTTGCTGAGCCTGCCACAGAAACACTGATCGATCCTGCCCAGGATGCGGCCGTACTCGAGCTGCACGATGCGGATGAAATCCAGATTGCTTTCTCTGAAGAGTTGCTGGAGGCCGCTCCCGCTGCGCTTGCCGAATCCAGCGGCAGTGAGCAGCCCGAAGCAGGGCAGGCGCGTATTGAGCCTGCTGTTGACGTGTCGGTAGCAGACGATTTCCAGGTGCTGCAGGGTGGCGAGCCGGCGCAGGCAGAGGCTGGTGCGGGGCAAGGGGCAGGTGTGTCGACCGCGGAGGCTGCGTTTGCTGTTCAGGACGACATCGACACCCAGTTGCTCGAGGTTTTTCTCGAAGAAGCCAATGAGCTCCAGCCGAAAATCAGCAAGACTTTGCGCGACTGGCGGCAACAGCCTTCGGCTGACGGCATGTCCCAGTCGCTGCAGCGCCTGCTGCACACCCTGAAGGGCAGCGCCCGGATGACCGGGGCCATGAGACTGGGTGAGGCAACCCACAACCTCGAAGCACAAGTGATTGCTTTGGGCGACCAGGTTCCGGGCACTGAGCATTTCGACGAATTCGAGGCCGGCTTCGACATCATCAACGAGTTGCTGGACATTCTGCAGGGCAAGCCGGAAGCCGCTGCACCTGTTCCCGCTGCGGGTGCTTCGCCTGTCGCCCAGCCGGCTGCCTCTGCCGCCCTGGCGCAGCCGATTGGCGGGCCGAGCGAGGCGGAGTTGGCCAAGTCGACCTTGCGGGTTCGCGCCGACCTGGTCGACAGGCTGGTGAACCAGGCGGGCGAGGTGGCGATTGCGCGTTCGCGAATGGAAGCGGAAATGCAGGCGCTGAAGCAATCGCTGCTTGATCTGACCGACAACGTTGCCCGCCTGCGGGGCCAGTTGCGCGAAATCGAGATTCAGGCTGAAAGCCAGATGCAGTCACGCTTGTCGCACATCAAGCAGGAGCACGAAGGATTCGATCCGCTGGAATTTGACCGCTTCAGCCGCTTGCAGGAATTGACCCGTTTCATGGCCGAGAGCGTCAATGACGTGGCGACGGTGCAGCACAACCTGTTGAAGAATCTGGATGAGACCGAGTCGGCATTGCTCGCCCAGGGCAGAATGACCAAGGACCTGCAGCAGGAGCTGATGCGAATTCGCATGGTGCCGTTCTCCAGCGTTTCGGAACGTTTGTACCGTATCGTTCGCCAGGCGGGCAAGGAAGTCGGCAAAAAGGTCAACCTGGAAATGCGCGGTGGCCGGGTGGAAATCGACCGCTCGATGCTGGAGAAACTGACCGCGCCGTTCGAGCACATGTTGCGCAATTCGATCGATCACGGGCTGGAAAGCCGCGACAAGCGCGAAGCCGCCGGCAAGCCAGAAGTGGGTGAGATCGTGCTCAGCCTGAAGCAGGAGGGCAATGAGCTCGGTTTGACCTTGTCGGACGATGGGGCTGGCCTCAATCTGCCGAAAATCCTGCAGAAGGCTCAGGAAAAAGGGCTGGTCGGCCCGGACGACAAGCTGACCAATGAACAGATCATGTACCTGATCTTTGAGCCAGGATTTTCGACGGCCGATGCCGTGACCCAGCTTTCCGGCCGGGGGATCGGCATGGATGTGGTCAAGAACGAGATCAGTGATCTTGGCGGGCGGATTCAGGTCGATTCCGAGCCTGGCAAGGGTACAACCTTCTCGCTGCATCTGCCGTTGACGCTGGCCGTGACGCAGACCGTGCTGGTCATGGCCGGCACCCGCAAGTACGCCATTCCTTCGGTCATGGTGGAGCAGGTGCAGGAACTGAAACTGTCTGATCTTGAGGCTTTGTACGAGCAGAAAAAAGTGAGCTGGATGGGGATTGACTACCCGTTCGCTTATCTGCCGCGTCTGCTTGGTGATTTTGAGCATGTGCCGGAAACCAAGCGTTTCAGTACCGTGATGCTGTTGCGTAGCGGTAACCAGCGTATCGCCCTGCATGTCGATGAACTAGTCAAAAATCAGGAGGTGGTGGTCAAGAACATCGGCCCGCAGCTGGCCAGGGTGCCAGGTGTGGCGGGTGCGACGGTGCTGGGTAACGGCGACATTGTGCTGATCCTCAATCCCTTGTTGCTGGTCAGCCGGGTGGAGGCCGCCAGCCAGGTGCCACAGACTTCCGGGCCGACGCCGGCGCAGCTGCAGACCGAGCGACTGGCGATGGTGCCGGTCGTGATGGTCGTCGATGATTCACTGACGGTGCGCAAGATCACCGGCCGTTTGCTGGCTCGGGAGGGGTATCAGGTGATTACGGCCAAGGACGGGGTCGATGCCTTGCAGCAAATCATCGACGTGGTTCCCGATGTGATGCTGGTGGATATCGAAATGCCGCGGATGGATGGCTTCGAGCTGACACGTCATATTCGCGCTGACGAAAAAACCCGCCACATTCCGATCGTCATGATTACCTCGCGCACGGCGGAAAAACATCGTAACTACGCCAAAGAGCTGGGTGTGAATGTCTTTCTCGGCAAGCCATATCAGGAAGAAGAGCTGCTCGGCCACATCAATACGTTTGTTGCTGACAAGAAGCAACGTCTGCGGTAACCACGCTGCCGGTTATGCGCCCCATTGAAAACGCCCCGTTGATTCAACGGGGCGTTTTCAATGGGGCAGGCAGCGGTAGTGTCAGTTGATGACCTGATTCAATTCGCCCCTAGTGTACTGGTCTGCCATTTTTTCCAGTGAAACCGGCATGATCTTGCTGGCCTGGCCGGCGGCACCGAAGGCTTGGTAACGGGCAATGCAGATATCGCGCATTGCGGTGATGGTTTCTTTCAGATATTTGCGCGGGTCGAACTCGGCACGGTTTTGCGCCATGAAGCGACGAATGGCGCCGGTTGAGGCCAGGCGCAGATCGGTGTCGATGTTGACCTTGCGGACACCGTACTTGATGGCTTCGACGATTTCTTCCACCGGCACGCCGTAGGTTTCCTTGATGTCGCCGCCGTGGTCGTTGATTACCTTCAGCCATTCCTGCGGCACACTGCTGGAGCCGTGCATCACCAGATGGGTATTGGGAATGCGGGCGTGAATTTCCTTGATGCGGCTGATGGCCAGAATGTCGCCAGTGGGCGGGCGAGTGAACTTGTAAGCCCCGTGGCTGGTGCCGATTGCAATCGCCAGTGCATCGACGCCGGTGTCCTTGACGAAACGGGCGGCCTCTTCCGGATCGGTCAGCAACTGGCTGTGATCCAGAGTGCCTTCGGCGCCCACGCCGTCCTCTTCGCCCGCCTGGCCGGTTTCCAGCGAGCCGAGGCAGCCGATTTCACCTTCAACCGATACACCGCAGGCATGTGCCAGCGCGACCACGTTGCGCGTCACAGCGACGTTGTAGTCGTAATCGGTTGGGGTCTTGCCGTCTTCAGCCAGTGAGCCGTCCATCATGACCGAGCTGAAACCAAGCTGGATCGAGCGTTGGCAGATAGCCGGGCTGGTGCCGTGATCCTGGTGCATGACCACCGGGATGTGCGGGAATTCTTCTACTGCAGCCAGGATCAGGTGGCGCAGGAACGGTGCGCCGGCGTACTTTCGCGCACCGGCCGAGGCCTGCACGATCACCGGGCTGTCGGTCTTGTCTGCCGCTTCCATGATGGCGCGCATCTGTTCCAGATTGTTGACGTTGAACGCAGGCAGGCCGTAGCCGAATTCTGCCGCATGATCCAGCAGTTGCCGCATCGAAACGAGAGCCATGATATTTCTCCAATTTTTTCCGGTAGATCAGTGGTTGGCGCGGGCTTCGAGAATGTCGACTGCCGGCAGGATCTTGCCTTCTAGGAACTCAAGGAAGGCGCCGCCACCGGTCGAGATGTAATCGATCTTGTCGGTAATCGCGTATTTGGCGATAGCTGCCAGCGTGTCGCCACCGCCAGCAATCGAAAACGCCGGGCTGCTGGCAATTGCTTCGGCCAGGGCTTTGGTGCCATTGCCGAACTGGTCGAATTCAAACACCCCGACCGGGCCGTTCCAGACAATCGTGCCGGCCTTGGCGATGATGTCGGCCAGTTGCTGCGCTGATTGCGGGCCGATATCGAGAATCATGTCATCGGCGCTGACCGCGTCGATGGCCTTGGTGGTGGCCGCCGCAGTCGCGGCAAATTCGCTGGCACATACGACATCGGTCGGCAGCGGCACATCGCCGCCACGGCCGCGCAGCTTGGCGATGACTTTTTTGGCATCGTCTAGCAAATCCGGCTCGGCCAGCGATTTGCCGATCTGCTTGCCTTCGGCCAGCAGGAAGGTGTTGGCGATGCCGCCACCGACGATCAGTTGATCGACCTTGTCGGCCAGCGAGTCAAGAATAGTGAGTTTGGTTGATACCTTGGAGCCGGCAACGATGGCGACCATCGGTCGGGCTGGCTGGGCCAGTGCCTTACCCAGCGCATCCAGCTCGGCTGCCAGCAGAATGCCTGCGCATGCCACCGGAGCGAATCTGGCCACGGCGTGAGTCGAGGCTTCGGCGCGGTGAGCGGTGCCGAAGGCATCGTTGACGAAAACGTCGCACAGGGCGGCATAGGCCTGGCCCAGCTCGTCCCTGTTCTTCTTCTCTCCGACATTGCAGCGCACATTTTCCAGCATGGCGATCTTGCCGGGCTGAACGCTCAGGCCTTGCTGTTGCCAGTCGGTGACGACTGGCACCGGCTGGTCGAGCAATTCCGACAATCGCGTGGCAACTGGTGCCAGGGAGTCTTCGGCACCGAGCTGGCCTTCGGTCGGGCGGCCAAGGTGGGTCATTACGATCACTGCGGCGCCTTGCTGCAGGCAATGCTCGATGGATGGCAGCGAGGCGCGGATGCGGGTGTCGTCGCCGATCACTCCGTCTTTTACCGGCACGTTCATGTCGACGCGGATCAGGACGCGCTTGCCTGTCAGGTCGAGCGCAGTCATTTTGTTGAAGTTCATCGGGTACTCCGGGTAAGGCTCAGTGCAGGGGTGAAAACACGACAAAAGGCGGCCATCCGGCCGCCCCGGCAGGCCGCTTACGCTTCCATCATGGCTTTGGCCGTGTTGAGCATCTGCACCGAGAAGCCCCATTCGTTGTCATACCAGGCCGAGACCTTGACCATGTTGCCATCCATGACTTTGGTCAGGGTGGAGTCAAAAATCGAGGCTTCGTTGGTGTGGTTGAAGTCGATCGACACCAATGGCAGATCGTTGTAGCCCAGCACCCCTTTCAATGGGCCTTCGCTGGCTGCCGCACGCATGATGGCGTTGATCTCGTCCTTGCTGGTGGCGCGGGCAGTCATGACCGACAGGTCGACCATCGAGACATTGATGGTCGGCACCCGGACCGCAAAGCCGTCCAGCTTGCCATTCAGCTCCGGCAGCACCAGGCCGACTGCTGCGGCAGCACCGGTCTTGGTGGGGATCATCGACTGGGTGGCCGAGCGGGCGCGGCGCAGGTCCTTGTGGCGTACGTCAGTGAGTACCTGGTCATTGGTGTAGGCGTGGATGGTGGTCATCAGGCCTTTGACGATACCGACATTCTCATGCAGCACCTTGGCCACTGGTGCCAGACAGTTGGTGGTGCACGAGGCATTCGACACTACGGTCATGTCGCTGCGCAGCAGATGATGATTGACGCCGTACACGATGGTGGCGTCGACATCCTTGTCGCCGGGCGCCGAGATCAGCACTTTTTTGGCACCAGCGTCCAGATGCGCCTGGCACTTGGCCTTGCTGACAAACGAACCGGTGCATTCCAGCACGATGTCGATGCCCAGGTCGCCCCACGGCAGTTCGGCGGGATTACGGGTAGAGAAAAACTTGATGTTGGTATCGTTTACCCGCAGCCAGCCGCCTTCGACATCGGCTTTGACATCGGCGTTGAAACGGCCGTGAACCGTATCGAATTTGGTCAGATGCGCGTTGGTGGCCAGATCGCCGGACGCATTGACTGCTACGATCTTGAAGTCATTGGTGCGGTTGAGTTCGAAAATTGCGCGCAGCACGTTGCGACCAATGCGGCCGTAGCCGTTGATTGCGATGCGGATTGCCATAATGAAATTCTCCTGATTGAAACTGGGCTGTGACGTATGTTTTCTGCTTGCTTATTGTTGGCTTATGCCTGATTCAGTACGGCGCGGGCCGTCGCGACGATGTTGTCGGTGGTGAAGCCGAATTCGCGGAACAGCTCGCCAGCCGGGGCCGATTCGCCGAAGCGGTCGATGCCGATCACCGCGCCCTCCAGGCCGACGTATTTGCGCCAGAAGTCCGAGACCCCGGCTTCAATGGCCACACGGGCCACGCCCCTGGGCAATACGCTGGTGCGGTAATCCGCGTCCTGGCGGTCGAAGACATTGGTTGACGGCAGCGAAACCACGCGGGCGCCGATGCCTTGTTCGGCCAGGGTGGTCTGCGCTTTCAGGGCCAGGTCGATTTCCGAGCCGGTTGCGATCAGGATCAGATCCAGCTTGCCGGTGGTCGAGTCGCGCAGCACGTAGCCGCCTCGGGCCATTGCCGCTTGCTGCGCGGCATCGCGCTGGATGTACGGCAGGTTTTGCCGGCTGAGGATCAGGCTGGTCGGGCCGTTGGTGCGCTCGATGCCGGATTGCCAGGCGATCAGGGTTTCGGCCGTGTCGCAGGGGCGCCAGACATCCATGTTCGGGATCATGCGCAGCGTGGCGGTTTGTTCGACCGGCTGGTGGGTCGGGCCATCTTCGCCAAGGCCGATCGAATCGTGGGTAAATACGTAAACCGGTGCCACCTTCATCAGTGCGGCCATACGCAGGGCGTTGCGGGCGTATTCGGAGAACATCAGGAAGGTGCCGCCGTAAGGCTTGAAGCCGCCATGCAGGCACAGGCCGTTCATGATGGCCGCCATGCCGAATTCGCGTACGCCGTAATACAGGTAGTTGCCGCCGGCCTCGCGGCTGACGCCTTTCGAACCTTTCCACAGGGTCAGGTTGGAGCTGGCCAGGTCGGCCGAGCCGCCCAGCAGTTCCGGCAAGGCCGGCGCCAGTGCGCCGATGGCGTTTTGCGAGGCTTTGCGGGTGGCAATGGTTTCGGCCTTGGCATGGATGTCGGCCAGAGCCTGCTGCACGGTGGCCTGCCAGTTTTGCGGCAGGGTGCCGGCCATGCGGCGCTCGAATTCGGCAGCCAGTTGCGGATGGGCGGCGCGGTAAGCGGCAAACCGCTGGTTCCAGTCGTTTTCAGCTGCGGCACCTTTGGCCTTTGCATCCCAGCCTGCGTACACATCGGCCGGAATGTCGAACGGGCCGTGGCTCCAGCCTATATTGGCGCGGGTGGCGGTGATTTCCGCGTCGCCCAGCGGTGCGCCGTGGCAGTCGTGGCCGCCGGCCTTGTTCGGGCTGCCCATGCCGATCACGGTTTTGCAGCAGATCATGACCGGCTTGTCGGTGCTGGTCCTTGCTTCGGCAATCGCAGTATCCAGGGCGGCGAAATCGTGGCCGTTGACGTTGGGGATCACTTTCCAGCCGTAGGCTTCGAAGCGCTTCGGCGTGTCGTCGGTGAACCAGCCTTCAACGTGGCCGTCGATCGAGATGCCGTTGTCGTCGTAGAAACAGATCAGCTTGTTCAGACCCAGCGTGCCAGCCAGCGAGCAGACTTCGTGCGAAATGCCTTCCATCAGGCAGCCGTCACCGAGGAAAACATAAGTGAAATGGTCGACGATGTCGTGGCCCGGCTGGTTGAATTCGTGTGCCAGCGCTTTTTCGGCAATCGCCATGCCGATGGCGTTGGCAATGCCCTGGCCGAGCGGGCCGGTGGTGGTTTCGATACCGGGTGCATAGCCGTATTCCGGGTGGCCCGGTGTTTTGCTGTGCAGTTGGCGGAATTGCTTGAGGTCGTCGATAGTCAAAGCATAGCCGGTCAGATGCAGTAGCGAGTACAGCAGCATCGAGCCGTGGCCGTTGGACAGTACGAAGCGGTCACGGTCCGCCCAGTGTGGATTGGCCGGGTTGTGGCGCAGGTGGTGGTTCCACAAGGCTTCGGCGATATCGGCCATACCCATCGGCATGCCGGGGTGGCCAGAGTTGGCTTTTTGAACGGCGTCCATGGCCAAGGCGCGGATTGCGTTGGCGAGGTCTTTGCGAGTTGCCATCGAGAGGGTGCCCCTGTTACGCTGCTGCAGCGCAAAAAACGAATACGGTTGCCGCTTTCCGCCTGCTGCTTTGCTGCCGGAGCCCATAATTTGCTCCGAATTATCGCTTTGGCAGGAATGACGGCCGCTAAAAATCCCGCGATTATCGCCGAGACACCGGCTTTGATCAAGGATTCTGGCCGTTTGTGTCCGAGTTAACGCACTAAAAACAGATACATAGCGTTGCTTCCCGGCTGATGTTGCCGCTTCTAGGCAATTTATGCGCCGTTGGCAACGCTTTATGCAATTTTGCTGTTATTGAAAACAAGGAGGATTGGCATGGCGGATTTTAATGGAGTGACCGAGCCGGTTGCCGGCAATATGCCGCAACCGCGGACGCTGTCGGCCGATCGCGGCTGGCACTGGATCATCGACGCGTTCCAGCTGGTGCGGAAACAGTTCGGCATGTGGATTCTGCTCTGCCTGATCACGTTTATTGTCCTCGCCGTGGCCAATATGGTGCCGCTGCTGGGCATGGTGGCGTCGACCTTGTTGCAGCCGCTGCTGTTTGCCGGGCTGGTTTTTGCCTGCAGTGAAATCGAACGGGGCGAAGAGCTGGAAATCGGCCAGTTGTTCATCGGTTTTCAGCGTAATCCGGCGCAACTGATGCTGGTTGGTGTAATCGGGTTTGCCGCAACGCTGGGTGCGATGCTGGTGGCGGCGATACCGTTGCTGGTGTTCGGCGGCTCGTCGATGATTGCGGCGATGTCGGGCGAAAACCCGGCTGCGATGCATGCGATGGGCGGCATTGGGCTGATTGCTATGTTGCTGTTTGCCCTGGTCTTGCTGTTGTTGATGGTGCCGGTGAGTATGGCGATGTGGTTTGCCTCGGCGCTGGTGCTGTTCCATGAAATGGCCGCCTGGCCGGCGTTCAAGCTGAGTTTTCTGGCCTGCCTGCGTAATGTCATGCCGTTTTTCATCTTTGGCCTGATTGCCGCTGTATTGTGCGTGGTGGCGGCGCTTCCGTTTGGCCTGGGTCTGATCCTGCTGCTGCCGGTACTGATGGCGACAGCGTATACCAGTTTCCGCGATGTGTTCGGCGTCTGAGCCGGATGTTGGAACTGCCGCGAGCACCGCAGGATTAGCCGCTGAATGCCGCTTTGCCGCCGTTCAGCCAGCGACTCGGCGGCACTCTGCGGGCGGTGGCCGAAAACAGCGCCCGTGTTGAATATCAGGTGCGGCGCGAAATGACCAACCCTGGCGGCTTGCTGCACGGCGGAGTACAGAGGGCATGCTGGCCAATGCGCAGGGGTGTGACTGGTTTCTCGCCTCAGTCAATCTGCATGTCGATTTTCTCGGTCAGGTGCGTGAAGGCAACGTGTTGTTTGCTGTTGCCGAGGTTGTGCGCAACGGCAACAACATCGTCAACATGCAGGTAGAACTGCGGCATGCCGACGGCAGACTGATCGCTCGCGCCAGCTCCAACCTCTGCAACACCCGCCTGCCCAACCCCTTCAAATAGCCACCGGCCTGCAGCCCGCTCTGGGATTGCCTTGCAGACCGGGCTACAGGCCAATACCAGCGCGGCTTGCAGGCTGATTGATTGTGCTTTAATTTGCCAGTGGTCGATACAATTGTTGCCTGACCGCTGCGGCAGTCTGGCGTTGCGGTGCCTTGCTGAAGAAGTTGTCCGCCGCCACTTTGCCCGCATCCAGCGGCAGCACCGCCAGAAACTTGCCGCGCAGCCCGGCGTGTTCACCGTCATCGTTGCGGGTTTCCCACATTTGCAGAAACTGCTCGCGTGAATAGCTGCGATTGCCCAACGAAGGGTCGGCCAGCCAGACCGTGTTGCCATCAATGCCGCGCAACACCGAAAAATGATCGTCCTTGCGGTGCTTGAGGTACACCACCACCGGCATTTTTAGCCGCGCCAGCTGTGCATAACTCGCGGCAAAGCCCTGCGCCTTGAAGCCAAACGCCGGCAAGGCACGCTGCATATCATCAAACGATGCCCTGCCATCGCCCTTGTCCATCGCCTTGAGCAACTCGGCCTCGCTTACCGGCTGGCGGTAATATTCGCTCAACAGCGTAGCCAGCGCCGCCGCGCCGCAGGAATAATCCAGATCCTGCTTCACCACCCGTTCATCACGCAGCGTTTTCCAGCTTTTTAGCTGCACCTGGCCGGTAAGCAAGGGCGTGCTGACAATCGCATCTTCGGCCCACCCCAACGGCACCAGCCCCGCCAGCACCAGCCATAGCGCCGCCCGCATCGGCATCACGCGGCAACCGGTGCCACAATGACACCACCGGCTACCAGCGCCAGCGTAGTCGCCCCCATCGCCAGCCCGGCAGCCAGCATTGCCGGCAACACACTGACAGCAATGCCGCCGATGGCATAACCCAGGCTGGCGCGTGGAATCGCGCTGCTGATCGCATTGGCGCCGACCCAGATCGAATACAGCCACAGCGGAAAAGTCAGCAAGGGCGGCACACCCAGCGCCGTGGCACCGGCACCCAGCACATCTGCCACCAGCCACGAAGCCGCCACCAGGTTGAACAAGTCACCCCGGCCATCCCAGCGTTGACCGCGCTTCAGCCACCATTTGAGCAAGCCGACAATCAACAGTACACCCGCCCAGACACTGATCAAACCCAGCAACAAGGCGGCATACAAAGGCATGACCGGCGCACCGTTGCTGCCATTGCGCAGCGCCGGGTCAAGCCCTATCAACACACCAATCAGGCAAATGGCCAGCACCGATTGCCAGCGTGGAAAATCAAAACGGGAAAACGGTAATTCCTGCAAGGTGAACAATGCGAAAGCGGGTTTGAACATAATCAATCAATTCAGTGTGAGTTGAAAAATAGAAACCAATTGCCGGCGATGACCAGTCAAATCCACTGCCTGCCAATCGCTATCCAGATGCAATAAAGCATCAGCCAGCCAAACCACGGGTCTTCCAGCAACAAGCCGGCTGACAAGCGCCACTGGCGCGGCAGATAACGATTGCTGGAATAAGCTTCTTCCAGCAAATAGTGTGTCTTTATCAGCAAGAATCCAAGAAAGTAATATGCACGATTGCCGGGCAGTGCGGCAACCATTGCCGCCAGCAAAACCAGGCCAGTTGCCTTGAGCTTGAATTCCGGGTTTTGCGGAAAATGAATCAACGCTTTTTCCCGAATCTGTCTTTGAGCAAGAAAATCAGCAGCAACAAACAGCCCGCTGCCATGCCAAAAATCAATGCCAAAAAAAGAAAGTGGTTGCTGGAATCAGGAAAATCTTCCACCAAGGCCATTTATTTTTTGCCTATGTGCTGACAGCATGCCGGCGATCATTCCGGCAAGCTCGATAATTAAATGCATGTTATCTATTTTTCACACAGCAGCCAGTTTTCAGGCATTGCAATTACCTCGCCCTTATTCGGGAAAATTTATAATAGCTTAGCGAGTATCGCTCCACCAAAGATACCAACCCCTATTGAGATTTCTCTAGCGATAGCCCAAATACTATTTTCGAAATCCGCTCTGGTACAATCACTACCAAGTTTTATTATACTTACAGTAGTGGCTAGCAAAGCCGGCAATACCGATACAATAAACGGGAGAAAATAACTTGTGCCAAATAACAAGAGACTGCCAACAACAAAGCCACTAGACAAGATGTAGAGATCGGTAATTGGGCGCATGATTTAACCAAGAATAATTAGTGTTCCCTGCTACGAAATTGCAACAGGGAACAACAATGGCTATACGAGCCTTGTATTATAAATTACCAGCTGCCAGTCCGATATTGGTTATAAATCCCATTCAAATATGTTGGGCCGACTACTCCATACATTAGTCCACTGGAGAAAGCCGCTGCCCCTCTGACTGGATTGGCTGCACCAGCAAGCACGGAGCCGCCAAATGCACCCCAATTCCAAGAGGCGTTACGCGAAATTGCATAATCCCCCCAATAGGTTCCGAGATAACCCAGTGCACCTAATCCTCCACCGATTGCATTCGCAATCCAAGCCCCTTCGATAGCTTTCATTTCCTTTTGAGACAACTCAGCCACCTGCATCGGCTGCTCACCCTGCTCAAACAACTGCTGCGCCTCGGCACTGGAGAACTGCACAGCGGCATGGTCGGCGTTGCTG
>CAZBWH010000017.1:0-16800 GCA_964495595.1 uncultured Burkholderiales bacterium
ACCGGATGACGCAGCACTAATTTCAACTCCGTTTACACAAAATTCCGGACACCCTTTGTGAGCGGCTAAGCATTGATGTGCCATCAACAAAGGATGTGGCATCGTGGCACGAGTTTGTCAAAGTATTCGCCAACCAGCCGGCCTCAGGTAGGCGAGCTGGCCGTTGCTCCCAAAAACCGCCTGCACTTATCGCGCACGAAACAAAGCAGCCCCGCAGAACCGCTTTGACTGAAGCCCCTCCACTCACCCCAGCAGCTTGCGTTTCACCCAGGCACCGAAGCTGTCCAGATAGGTAAACACCACCGGCACCACGATCAGCGTCAGCATGGTCGAGGTGATCACGCCGCCGATCACGGCGTGCGCCATCGGGGCGCGCTGTTCGGAGCCTTCGCCCATCGCCAGCGCCAGCGGCAACATGCCGAACACCATGGCGAAGGTGGTCATCAGGATCGGCCGCAGGCGCACGCGGCCGGCTTCGATCAGCGCGGCGGTGCGGTCGATGCCCTGCTTGCGCTGCTGGTTGACGAAATCGACCAGCAGGATGGCGTTTTTGGTCACCAGGCCCATCAGCATGATCACGCCGATGATGGAGAAGATGTTCAGCGTCGAGCGCCACAGCAGCAAGGCGAGGAACACGCCGATCAGCGACAGCGGCAGCGAGGTCATGATCGCCAGCGGTTGCAGGAAGCTGCCGAACTGCGAGGCGAGGATGATGTAGATGAACACCAGCCCCAGTGCCAGCGCGGCCACCGCGTAGCCGGCGGATTCGGCCATGTCCTTGTTCGAGCCGCCGGTTTCGAAACGATACCCGGCCGGCAGTTTCATCTGCGCCTGGATGCGTTTGAGGTCTTCGCCGATGTCGCCGGCCGGGCGGCCGTCGACGTTGGCAGTGACCAGCACTTCGCGGAACAGCGAGCGGCGGTTGATCTGCGCCGCGCCTTCGGTTTCGCGCACGTCGGCGATCTGCGCCAGCGGCACCATCACCGGCTGGCCGGTGGCGCTGTTGATGTCCTGGCTGGCAATCGGCAGGTTGCGCAGGTCTTCCGCGTGGCGGCGCTGTTCCGGCGGCAGGCGCAGGTTGACATCGTAGGTGTCGCCGTTCGGTGCCTGCCAGTTCGACGCGGCTTCGCCGGCAATCAGCGGCCGCAAGGCCGAGGCCACCTGCGGCATGCCGACGCCGAGCTTGCCGGCCAGCTCATGATTGATATCGATCGCCAGCGTCGGCTTTGGCTGCTTCAGGCTCGATTCGATATCGACCACGCCGGGCACCTTGGCCATTTTCGCCGTCAGCTCGTCGGCGATGCGGCGCAATACCTGCACGTCGTCACCCTGGATCGACAGGAAAATCGGTTTCTGTCCGCCACCGACGTTGCTGACCACGCCAACGCTGGTGATTTCGATGCCGGCGATCTGCTCCAGCCGGGCGCGCATCAGCGGCTTCAGCTGCTTGATCGAGCGCTGGCGTTCTGCGCGGGGCTTGAGTGTCATGTCGATCGACACCGAGTTTTTGCCACGCGCCGCGCCGGTGTTGACCGCCGCATAGGTGCGGACCACTTCCGGGAACTGGCGCAGGATCGCTTCGGCCTGGCCGGCCTTGGCTGCGGTGTAGTCGAGCGAAGAACCGACCGGCGTGGTGAAACGCACGTTCAGCTTGGACAGATCCGGCTCGGGGACGAATTCCTTGCCCAGCAGGCCGGCCACGCCAAAGCTGCCGAAAAACGCCGCGGCGGCGATCAGCAGCACCGTCTTGCGGTGGCCGAGCGCCCAGGCGATCAATCTGGCGTAATACTCGGCCATCCAGTCCATGCTGTTTTCGAACCAGTCGAGAAACCTGCCCAGCGGGCCGCGATGCGGGTCGCCATGCGCATGCGGATCGCGCCACACCGACGACAACATCGGGTCGAGCGTGAACGATACGAACATCGAGATCAGCACCGCCGCCGACACGGTGAGGCCGAACTGGAAGAAGAACTTGCCGATGATGCCGCCCATGAAGCCCACCGGCAGGAACACCGCAACAATCGTCAGCGTGGTAGCCAGCACCGCCAGGCCGATTTCGCGCGTACCTTCCATCGCCGCGGTGTAGTGATCCTTGCCCATCGCCGCGTGGCGCACGATGTTTTCGCGCACCACGATGGCATCGTCGATCAGCAGGCCGACACACAGCGACAGCGCCATCAGCGTCATCACGTTGAAGGTGAAGCCCTGCCAGTAGAGGAAAAACATGGTGCCGAACAGCGCCACCGGCAGCGTCAGCCCGGTGATCACCGTGCTGCGCCAGGAGCCGAGGAACAGGAACACGATCAGGATCGTCAGCAATGCGCCTTCGATCAGCGTGCGCTGCACGTTGGCCAGCGAATTGCGGATACCCTGCGAGCTGTCGGCAATCGTGTCGATGCGGATCGCTTCGCGTGCCAGCTCCTTGTTCAGCTCGGCCACCGTGACCTTGACCTTGTCGACGGTTTCGATGGTGTTGCCACCCTGCACCTTGACGATATCGATGGCGATGCCGGGCTTGCCGTTGACCATCGCCACCGATTCCTGCTCCTGCTGCGCATCTTCGACCCGCGCCAGCTGCTCCAGCGAAATCGGCACTCCGCCGCGCCGCGCAACAACCAGCTGGCCGAATTCGGCCGGATTGACCACGCGGCCCTTGATCTGTACCACCTTGTCGGTTTCGACAAAGCTGACATTACCGGCCGGCAGATCCTGATTCTCGTTGCGTACCGCGTTGACCACTTCGTTGACGCTGACGCCGAATGCCTGCAGTTTCTCCACATCCAGCCAGACGTTGATCTGGCGTTTCAGGCCGCCGACCACGGTGACGCGGCCAACGCCTTTCACCGTCTGCAGGCGCTTGACGATCAGCTGTTCGGCACGGGTGGTCAATTCGCGCAAACCGACCCGCTCCGACGACAGGCCGAGCGAAATCACCGGGTTTTCGTCCGGGTCCATGCGCGAAATCACCGGCTCCTTGATCTCGCTGCGGAAGCCGGCGCGCACCACCGCTACTTTTTCGCGCACGTCCTGCGCCGCTACGTCCGGATTGACGCTGAGCTGGAACTCGGCGATCACCACCGACTGGCTTTCATACGAATACGAAAACACGTTTTTCATGCCGCTGATCGAGTTCAGCTGCTCTTCCAGCTTGCGCGAGATTTCCGATTCGACGATCTCGGGTGCGGCGCCGGGATAAGTGGTGGTAACCACCACAATCGGGAACTTGACCTCGGGAAACTCCTCGACCGACAGCCGCTTGTAGGAAAACAGGCCGAGGACCATCAGCGCCACCATCATCATGGTGGCGAAAACCGGGTTCTGGATACTGACGCGGGTAAACCACATGGCGCGACTCCCTTATCGAGCCGGCAGCTTGACGGCCATGCCCGGCTTGATGCCGCGCAGGCGGGCCAGTAGCACCCGGTCGCCGGCTTGCAGCCCGGCAACAATCGCGGCACGGCGGGTTCCCTGATCGATCGCACCGGGGCGGACGGCACGGCGCTCGACCGCGCCGTTCCTGACCAGCAATACGTGATCGCCCTGCTCATCCTTGCGCAGCGCCGACAGCGGCACCACCAGCGCGTTCTGCGGTTCGGTCAGCCACAACTGCCCCTGCACGAACATGCCGCCGCGCAGCTCGCCGGCCGGGTTCGGAATCCGCGCATACAACGTCAGCATGCGCGAGCCGGTCTGCGCCACCGGGTTGATCCGCACCACCTTGCCGGCAAAATTGCGCGCGCCGAACCCTTCGACGGTAAACGTCACCGGCTGGCCGATACGCAATTGCGCCGCCTGGGCCAGCGGCACGTTGGCTTCCAGCTCCAGCTCGGACAGGTCGACCAGATTCAGCAAGCGGGCGTTCATGCCGACCCGCTGGCCCGGATTGACCGAACGTTCGGACACCATGCCGGCAAACGGTGCACGCACTTCGCCGACGTTCAGCGCCTTGCGGGCGATGTCCACCTGCGCGGCCTGGGCGCGGTAGGTGGCTTCGTTGACCTGCAGCTGGTTTTCGGTCGATTCGAACGTGGTCTGCGAAATGAAGTTCTGCTGCAGCAGATCCTTGTTTCGCAGCAGGTTCTTGCGCGCCAGGTCGAGCTGGGCGCGGGTCGCATCGAGCTGCGCCTGCTGCGCCGCCAGCCGCGCCCTGACGTCGCGCAGATCGAAACGCAGCAGCAGCTGGCCTTTTTTCACCGTTTCGCCAGGGCGAACGTACACATCCTCAACCGCCGCTTCGATTTCGGCCGACAGCTGCGTCTGCTGCCACGGCTGCAGGGTGCCGGTCAGCGCTACCGACTGGCTGAAACGGGTGGCTTCGACCACGGCGAAATCGTTGGCCAGCAGCTCGATGACCTGTGCAGCGGCAACGGCCGGCTTGGCCGCCGGCTGCGCCGCCAGCGCCGAAGCGACGGGCAGCAGCACCAGTGCAGCTAGGAGAGAAAAACGCCTGGAATCGGAAAACAAAGCAACCATGATTCATTCCTGTCCGCCAGCGGCGGCTGAAGTAGCAATGGGAGAAGAAGCCGGCCGCGGGCCAACGCCCTGCCACACCAGCTCGACGATTTTCGGCATCAATCGTTTCAGGTCGACCAGCTCCGGGTTGGCCAGCCAGGCCAGCACCAGCCCGTCGATCAGCGCGCCCCAGAACACCGCGCCGACGAACGAATCGATATTGCCGTTGCTGCGGCCGCACTGTTGCTGCCGGTCGAGCAGCGACTGGGTAAAGGCATACGACTGGCGATACACCGCGCCGATGCGCTGATGCACCGCCTCATCGCGGGCATGGCCGAAGAATTCGAGAAACAGCCGCGGCCAGTCGCGATCGCTTTCGATTTTTTCCACCAGCTGGCCCAGCACCAGCTGCATGCTCTGATACGGGTCGTCCAGCGTATGTGCTGCGTCGAACTTGCCGGCCATGTCGGCGGTATCGCGCTGGAAACGGGCATCGAGCAGTGCCAGGAACAGATCGGCCTTGCTCTGGAAATGCCAGTACACCGCCCCTTTGGTCAGGCCGGCATCGGCCGCTACCTCGTCGAGCGATGCGCCGTGGTAGCCCTTGCGGGCGAACACCCTGGCGGCGCTGGTGATGATGCGTTCGCGGGTGTCGTGCGCGGCGTGCTCTGGCGGCGCCGGCCGATGCTGCAACCAGTCGGCAAATGTCGCCTTCGGTCCGAGCACACGCTTGGCCACTTGCCAGGGCACGCCGGCTCGCGCGCCAATGGCGGCATAGCTGATCTGCCGCAATGGCATCTGCGTGGCCAGGGCCTGCAGGGCAGCAGTGATCCTTTGATGGGCTTCGGCAGGGCTGAGTCGGGGTTCCATACTTGCGAGTATGCAAAATACCAACCAGTATGTCCAGATCCCGGGCGATTCCCGACGATAGCGACAAGGCCTATACTGCAAAACCTTTCATAGCGGCTCATCTTCATGACCTCATTGATCCAGAACGCGCTGCTGGTTGGCGCCAGCGGACTCACCGGCAGCAAATTGCTCCAGCATCTGCTGGCCGATCCGGATATCGGGCAGGTGTCGGTACTGGTGCGCCAGATACTGCCGTTCAACCATCCGAGGCTAAAACAGCATGAGATCGACTTCAACGAACTGGAGTCGCAGCGCGAGCTGATCCAGGGCGACATCGTGTTCTGCTGTCTGGGCACCACCATCCGCCAGGCCGGTAGTCAGGCGCATTTCAAGACGGTGGATTACTTTTATCCGCTGACACTGGCGATGCTGGCCAAGATGAACGGGATTAACCGCTTTGCAGTCATTTCGGCGCTTGGCGCCAGCGCTGAGTCGGGCAATTTCTATCTGCAGGTAAAAGGGCAGCTTGAACGGGCGCTGGCTGCGCTGGATTTCGAACAGCTAACCATTGTCCGCCCCAGCCTGCTCGAAGGCGAGCGGCGCGAATTCCGGTTAGCCGAGCGGCTGGGCACACTCGCCGGACGCCTGGCCAGGCCATTGATGTGCGGCCCGCTGTTGCGTTATCGCCCGATCCCGGCCGATGTCGTGGCCTGGAACCTGCTGAACGCCGCACAGCACGATGGCGCTGGCAGGCATATTCTGGAATCGGACGAACTGGCCCGCCGCTTTGACCAGCGACCATGCCAACGCTGAACCTGATCGGCGCCGGACGCGCCGGACAAACCCTGGCAAAGCTTTGGCGGCTACAGCACCAGCTTACTGTACAAGCAGTGGTCTGCCAGAGCCTTGGCCACGCCGGCGATGCTGTGTCATTCATCGGTGCCGGCCAGGCTGGCGATTCACTGAACAGTCTGCCTGCAGCCGACCTCTGGCTGATCGCCACTCCGGACAGCCAGATTGGCCCGGTGGCAAGCCACTTGGCCAAGGCAGGTGTGCAAGGAAAGGTGGCCTTGCATCTATCCGGATCACTGGATCACTCGGCACTATCCGCTCTGGCCGGCTGCGGCCTGGCGCTGGCCAGTGTCCATCCAATCTGCAGCTTTGCCGATCCGCGAGTGACGTGCACCACCTTCCCCGGCACCGTCTGCGGCGTCGAAGGCCAGCCGCAGGCGCTGACCACCCTGCGCCCCTTGTTCGAGGCCATCGGTGCCCGTTGGCTACCGATCGACGGCCAGCGCAAGGCGCTTTACCACGCCGCCAGTGTCATGGCATGCAACTATCTGGTCACGCTGACCGATGCGGCACTACAGTGCCTGGCCAAGGCTGGCATCCCCTCCGGGCAAGGGCTGCCGGCACTGCTCCCCCTGCTGCAAGGTACCCTGGACAACCTGCAGCAACTCCCGCCGGCCGAGGCACTTACCGGACCAATCGCACGCTCGGACCAGCCGACCATCGACCGCCATCTGCAAGCCTTGCAACAAGACATGCCACACCTGCTGCCGGCTTACCAGTCACTGGGCGAATTGACCGTCCGGCTGGCAGACCACCGGCTGACGCCAGCCGCCCGTGAGGTATTGCTCGCGACACTGAAAAGCAACAAGCCCTGACCTGCAGGGCTTGTTGCTTTTCAGAGCCGGAAACAAGACCGGCGGTTATTTCATGGTAAACAACTGATGAAAGTTGGCAATCTCCAGCACCGATTTGACCGTGCCTTTGGAGTTGGACAGAGTGATCGGCTTGGTGCCCACGCGCTCTTTCAGCAACAGCAACATTCCCAGCGCCGAACTGTCCAGATATTCGACTCCGCCCAGATCAATTTCCATCTCGCTAAAGGCGCCGGAATCGAGAATCGGCGTGTACTCGGCCTTGAAATCACGATAGGCATCGAAGGTAAAGCTGCCCGACAATACAAACCGCACCCGACCATCCTGATTAAACGTCTTGATCTGCATTTTCTGTCCTTGATCACACAACAAAAACGACTGATGCAGTATAGACAACCGATCAGGCATTTCACGGCCAATTCAAGCCGCCGCACACGCTGCTGCAGCCAGCTCGCTTTTGCGGTAACGTAGCGCCTCTCCGACTATCCCTCCCCCGCAGCCATGACCGAACAGCCCCGCCGCTGGCACGAAGTATTGTTCACCCGCAAGATGCTGATCTGCGTGTTCACCGGTTTCAGCTCCGGGCTGCCGCTGTATCTGCTGTTGCAGCTGGTTCCGGCGTGGCTGCGCACCGAACAGGTCGATCTGAAAGCCATCGGTGCGTTTGCGCTGATCCAGTTTCCCTATACCTGGAAATTCATCTGGTCGCCGCTGCTCGACCGCTTCAACCTGCCCTGGCTCGGCCGGCGGCGAGGCTGGATGCTGGTGTCGCAGCTGGCGCTGCTGCTGTCGATCCCTCTGTTCGGCCTGTTGCGGCCAACGCTGGACCTGTGGACAATTGCTTGGCTGGCGGCGGCGGTGGCGTTTTTCTCCGCCTCGCAGGACATCGTGCTCGATGCCTACCGGCGCGAAATCCTCAGCGACGAGGAACTGGGGCTGGGCAATTCGGTACACGTCAACGCCTATCGTATTGCCGGGCTGATACCGGGCTCGCTGTCGCTGATCCTGGCCGATCACCTGCCCTGGTCGAGTGTGTTCGTGATTACCGCGCTGTTCATGTTGCCGGGACTGGTGATGACACGGCTGGTCGACGAGCCCAAATTGCTGGCTGCCACGCCGCGCACGCTGCGCGCCGCCGTGGTCGAGCCGTTCCGCGAATTCATCACCCGCCAGGGCTGGCGTGCCGCAGCCCTGATCCTGGCGTTCATCTTCCTGTACAAGCTGGGCGACAGCATGGCCACCGCGCTGGCGACGCCTTTTTACCTCGACATGGGTTTTTCCAAGTCGCAGATCGGTCTGGTAGCCAAAAATGCCGGCTTGTGGCCGGCGGTATTCGGCGGTCTGCTGGGCGGCCTCTGGATGATCAAGTTGGGCATCAACCGCGCGTTGTGGCTGTTCGGCGTGGTACAGGTGGTGTCGATCCTCGGTTTTGCCTGGCTTAGCCTCAACGGACCTTATCCGCAAATCGATGCCAGGCATCTGGCGATGCTGGCAGTGGTGATCGGCTTCGAGGCGCTCGGCGTGGGACTGGGCACGGCGGCTTTCACCGCCTACATCGCCCGCACCACCCACCCGGCGTATACCGCGACCCAGTTCGCGCTGTTTACCAGCCTGGCTGCGGTGCCACGCACGCTGATCAACGCCACCACCGGCTACATCGTCGATTACACCGGCTGGTTCAATTTCTTCCTGCTGTGTACGCTGCTGGCGCTACCGGGCATGGTGTTATTGCTGAAGGTAGCGCCGTGGAACGATCCGGCTCATAAAACCCAGTCGTAGTCGACTGTCAGCGGCGCGTGATCGGAGAACTTCACCTCCTTGTAAATGGATGCCTGCTGCGCGCTGGCAGCGATCCCGGGAGTCACGATGTGATAGTCGATACGCCAGCCGACGTCCTTGGCATAGGCTTGACCGCGATTCGACCACCAGGTGTAGCCGGGTTGTTCGGGGTACAGGGTACGCCAGACATCGACAAAACCGATTTCGTCGAACACCTGGGTCAGCCAGGCGCGTTCTTCCGGCAGGAAGCCGGAATTTTTCAGATTGCCTTTCCAGTTTTTCAGATCGATCTCTTTGTGCGCGATATTCCAGTCGCCGCAAAGGATCACTTCGCGCCCGCTGGCTTTCAGCTCGCGCAGATGCGGCAGGAAACGGTCGAGAAAGCTGAATTTGATCTGCTGGCGCTCATCGGAACTGGAGCCGGACGGCAGATACAGCGAAATCACGCTCAGATTGCCGAAATCGGCGCGGATATAACGTCCTTCGGCATCGATGTCGGCAATCCCCAGGCCGACAATCAGCTGGTCCGGCTGACGCCGGCAATACAGGCCAACGCCGCTGTAACCTTTCTTGTCGGCGTAATGAAAGTAGCCGCGCAGCCCATGCGGGTTACGCATCAACTCGTTCAGATCGGCATCCTGAGCCTTGATTTCCTGCAGGCAGACCACGTCTGCCTGCTGCTGGCCGAGCCAGTCGAAAAAGCCCTTGTTGGCGGCTGAACGAATGCCGTTCAGATTCGCACTGATGATTCGCACCATGAATTCAAACTCCGCGTAATGATTGGTCCAGCGCCCCGATTCGCGGAACCTGGCGCTTGTGCTATGCTGAAAAACGTCCATCAGCAAACCATGATTCAAACAAGAATGAACGACTTCCGAACCGATTTCATCCGTTTCGCCATCGACAAACAAGTACTGCTGTTTGGCGAATACAAAACCAAGGCCGGCCGCCTGTCGCCTTACTTTTTCAACGCCGGTCTGTTCCATGATGGCGACAGCCTGTGGCAACTGACGCAATTCTACGCCAAAGCCATCCAGGCCTCGGGGATCGAGTTCGACGTCCTGTTTGGCCCGGCGTACAAAGGTATTCCACTCGCCACTGGCACAGCGATTGCCTTGGCCGAAGCCAACCGCAATGTTCCCTACGCCTTCAACCGCAAGGAAGCTAAGGATCATGGCGAAGGCGGCACAGTGGTCGGCCACCCGCTACAGGGCAAGGTCCTGATCATCGACGATGTGATCTCGGCCGGCACTTCGATCCGCGAATCAGTCAACCTGATCTACCATGCCGGGGCAACGCCTGCCGGCGTCGTGATCGCACTGGACCGGATGGAACGTGGCAAAGGCGAGCTGTCAGCGGTACAGGAAGTTGAACTGGAATTTGAAATCCCGGTGATCGCCATTGCCTCGCTGAACGACCTGCTGGGCTATTTGCGCGACACGCCGGCACTGCAGGCGCACCTGCCGGCTATCGAGCATTATCGTCAGGAATATGGAGTCAATTGAGATGCGATGCGCCCTGTTGTGTCTGCCTCTTCTTGCGCTGCCGCTGCAGGCTGCCGGACTGTACAAGTGGATCGACGAGCGTGGGCAGGTTCAATACAGCGACAAGCCCCCACAGCCACAAAACATCCAGCGGGGTTCGATGGAAAAGCTGGACAGGCACGGGCTGCTGATCCGGAAAATCGACCCGATCCTGACCGACGAACAACGAGCCGCCGAAGCACAACGCAAGGCAGAAGAAGAGCAGGTTGCCGAAAAACGGCGCCGCGACAACGCGTTGCTCAAGTCCTACACCAAGCCGGAAGAAGTCGACCTGCTGCGCGACCGGGCACTGGAAGTGATTGACGGGGAAATAAAGGCCTACGTCATGCAACGCAAGACTATCGAAAACCACATTGTAAAACTCACCGAGCGGATGGATTTCTTTTACCAGCGCAAGAAGCCGGTGCCAGCCGATTTGCTGGATGAACGTCGGCGGGAAGAGGAAAACCTGCAGCGGATCCGCGACCATATCCAGAGCAAGGAACAGGAAAAGACAAGCGTGCGCAGCAAAGCAGCTGATGACAAAAACCGGCTGATGGAACTCAAAGGGTTACGCTGATTGGATTCACAAAAACATACAGGCGCTGCTTGCAGCGCCTGTATGTTTTTGTGCCACGAAGCCGTTTACCAGCGCGTCGGACGTACTTTGGAATCCAGCCACCAGGTGTTGGAAATCGCAAACAACCCGGTAATGCCCTTCACGTTATACACGCGGGTATTATCCGACAGATTCAACCAGACGCCGGACTGGGCAGGAAAGTTCTCATTCTTGTTGGTTGCCGGATACAGCAGACGGTCAACCTTGCTGACCGAAATCCAGAAGTCGCGGTTGGTTTCATCCGATGCAGAACAGGTACCGTACGCAGGCATCTTGCCCACACACAAGGCATCCGTGCGCAACAGCCCCTTGTCAGCCACGATAACGGGGAACAACGATCCGAGCAGGGACGGCATGGCTGCAACCAGTGGCTCAATCAGGCTGGGGGCCTGCAACAGGATGTTGTCACCTTCGGCGCGTTTGCCGTAGTTGTTCACCGTCGCAACTGCCAGTCCGCCCATTGCCTGTGAAGTCACAAACCCGCGGCCGGTGCCACGCAGGAAGTTCACCCCGAACAATCCGTCCATTTCTTCAAAGCCGAAGCGGAAACCAAGAATCTCGCGCTTGCCATCTGTATGTACTTTGGACGCAATTTCGAAGTAAGGGTTCTTGACATGAAACGGTACATACGGGGCGCTCTTGTTGGGCAGATACCCCAACAGCGGCAGATAGGTCGAGCCGTTGTGATAGCCCGTCCACTTGATACTTTCCTGCTTGAGATCCCAGTCACCACGATCCAGATTGTTGGCCGTGCCATCCGGCAGCGTAGTCGGGGTATTCGGGCCGCCGTTCCATTTGTAGCCCCCCAGATACAATTTTCCGACATCCATATCCAGATTGATATCAGCGCCGATGCGCACTTTGCTGAACTGGATCGGCCCCTCGATAGTCACCATTTTTTTCTGGGCGTAATCGTAATACTCCGGCCAGCCGTCGATCGAATAACCGTCCTCAATGGTGCGTCCGGTAGCCGGATCAATCCGGCTTTTCAGTTTGCCGACCTCGGCAGGATTATCGAGCACCCGCCACTTGTTGTACGGATTGGCATCAATATCGACGAAATGCTTGGGCTCGGTGACAAAAGTGGTATTCACCACCTCCATCAGCGCCTGGCCGGATACCTCGGACAACGCCTCGTCCGACATTTCTTCTGTTGCTGCCCAGGATGTCCCCGCGCACAAAGCGGCACCCATCACTACGCCCAACCTGATCGCACCTGTTGCCAACCGTCCGAAAGCCATAAGTCTCACTCCTTGAAGGCAAGCGACGTCGCTCACCCCTAGTATTATTGCTCTACACCCTGTCATTGTTATTCATTTGACATGAACAGTAAAGGGCTAATTTGACGAATATTTTGCCCTCGCCGCCCGGCAACCGGTCTGCCCGTGCCAGTCAGTCACTGACCCGAATCTGCTGCCAAGGTTCCCGATACGTGCGAGCCGACACGCACAAGCCTTCAGTATAGACAGCCGGCCAGCATGCCACACGATGCAGACGCGCTATAATCCGCCGCGATTGCACTCTAGAGGCCGCCATGGATCCACACGACACCCCCACTCCCGATCTGTTTGCCCCGCCCGATGACGATGACGGACACAGTGGTGACGCCCCCCCGCCCTCACTGGCCGACTTTTCCGACGACGCCGTCCCGCTGGGACTGTATGCCGAACGGGCCTATCTCGAATACGCCGTCTCGGTCGTCAAGGGCCGGGCCTTGCCGGATGTCTGCGACGGCCAGAAGCCGGTGCAGCGGAGAATTCTGTATGCCATGCACGAGATGGGTCTGGGTCCGGCAGCCAAACCGGTGAAGTCAGCACGGGTGGTTGGCGAAGTACTGGGCAAGTTTCATCCACATGGCGATGTGTCGGCGTATGACGCGATGGTGCGGCTGGCGCAGGATTTCTCGCTGCGCTATCCGCTGATCGACGGCCACGGCAATTTTGGCAGCCGGGATGGCGACGGTGCGGCAGCGATGCGTTACACCGAGGCCCGCCTGACGCACTTTGCCGATCTGCTGCTCAGCGAGATCGACCGGGGCACGGTTGATTTCGTACCCAATTACGATGGCGCATTTGAAGAGCCGCGCCAGCTGCCCGCCCGTTTACCGATGGTACTGCTGAACGGCGCATCCGGCATCGCAGTAGGGATGGCGACGGAAATTCCGTCGCACAATCTGCGCGAAGTGGCAGAAGCGGCTGTCGCACTGATCAAGGACCGCTCGCTGACCACGGCAGCGCTGCTGCAGTACGTTCAGGGGCCCGACTTTCCTGGCGGCGGGCAAATCATCTCGCCCGCCCGCGATATTGCTGCGGCATATGAAAACGGACGTGGCTCGCTCACGGTACGGGCACGCTGGAAAATCGAAGAACTTGCGCGCGGCCAGTGGCAGGTGATTGTTTACGAGCTGCCGCCTGGCACCTCGTCCCAGCGGGTGCTGGAAGAAATCGAGGACCTGACCAACCCCAAGATCAAGAAGGGCAAGAAAACACTCTCTCAGGAGCAGATGCAAACCAAGCAATTGCTGCTGTCACAGCTGGACACCGTGCGCGATGAATCAGGCAAGGATTGCGCAGTACGGTTGGTGTTCGAGCCGAAATCATCCCGACAGAACGCCGACGAATTCATCAACCTGCTGCTGACTCACACCAGCCTGGAATGCAACAGTCCGATCAACATGGTGATGATCGGCATTGACGGGCGGCCGCAGCAAAAGTCGCTGCAACGGATCCTGGGCGAATGGGCCGACTTTCGCCTCGCCACCGTTACCCGCCGTACGCAACACAGACTGGCGGAAGTTGACGATCGCATCCACATTCTGGAAGGCCGGCACATCGTCTTTCTGAATATTGACGAAGTGATCCGCATTATCCGAGAGTCGGATGACCCCAAAGCCGCATTGATTGCCCACTTCAACCTGAGCGACCGCCAGGCCGAAGACATTCTGGAGATCCGCCTGCGGCAACTGGCCCGGCTGGAAGGCATCAAGATCGAGCAGGAACTGGCTCGGCTACGCACCGAAAAAGCCGACCTGGAGCACCTGCTTGGCAATCCGGCGGCGATGCAGAAATTACTGATCAGCGAAATCCGCGCTGACGCCAAAACCTACGGCGACGAGCGACGCACCCTGATTGAGGCGACTGGCCGTGCCTCGCTGACGGTGCAGGTCGTGGATGAACCGCTGACAATCATTCTTTCGAGCAAGGGCTGGATTCGCTCGCGCTCCGGCCACGGGCATGATCCACAGAACTTCGGCTTCAAGGAAGGCGACAGCCTGTTTGTCGCGCTGGAATGCCGGTCGGTGGAACATGTCATCCTGTTTGGCAACAACGGCAGGGTATTCTCGCTGCTGGCGGGCAGCATCGCCGGCGGGCGGGGAGATGGCGTGCCGCTGCCAACCTTGATCGACTTGCCGACAGGAGTACGGATTGTGCAGGCATTGTCCGGCCCGCCAGACAGCCAGTGGCTGCTTGCCTGCAGCAATGGCTACGGCTTTACCGCCCGGCTGGAGAACATGGTCTCTCGGGTCAGGGCAGGCAAGCAGTTTCTCTCTGTCGATAGCGGTGATGAACTGCTGGCGCCACTGGCATTCGATGTGGCGACACCGCCGTTCATCGCCACGCTGTCGCAACAAGGCCGCCTGCTGCTGTTCACCCGCGACGAAATGAAGGAGCTGGCAGGTGGAGGTAAAGGCGTGCAAATGATGGCTCTGGAGCCAGGCGATCGTTTGCTGGCGGTCGGGTTTACTGCTGGCACCCGGACGGCAGTCGTCGGACGGAACGCACGAGGGAAGGATGCCTCGGAACAGTTTGATCCGCTGGCGCTGGCGCAGTGCCAGTCAAAACGGGGGCGCAAGGGTCGAGCATTGAATCTGGCTTTTACTCCGTCCGGCTTACGCACCGAGACTTCCGGCGCTGGCTGACCAGCCAAATAAAGAGGCCACCGCAAGGGTGGCCCGAATCACGAGGAGTAACACAGTAAATCTTCAGCCAGGCTGCGGCTCAGTGATGGGACAACATCGCCCGCAGCCCTTTCAGGCGCGCTTCTGCGCCCTGCAAATCATCGTACTGACGGTTCATGTCCGGGTGGTCATCGACAAACACTCCAAACACGGGCTGGCAGGCTTTTGTGCCCCAGCCGAAACACTGCATGATGTAGGCGTGAATGTGTTCGCCTTTGTGGGTATCAAAATCGATCGAATCCATTTCGTGCCTCTTTGCCGTTGTTTTTCCGCCCCTTCCATTGAAATATTAATATTTTCTGATATTGATTCCAGTTGATAATTTCAACGCGACATTCAACCGCAATAGTCATAGGCTATTTACTCTAGCAACCTGTCGGACTTGAGACTGATCTGCTGCGCCAGTGGGAGAAACGGCCCATATGTCCCCGCTTTCCCATTCGGCTCGCTATGATCGCTCCAGTCCGACAGGCTGCCAGAAAGCGCTGACAGATTGGCTGCAAGCCAATATGGATGAGGCTTGCAGCCTGGCTGTGAGCCAATATCCATGAGGACTACAGGCTGGACAGTCACTCATTGATCTTGGATCTGGCTCAGATGCTGATAGACAGGGAGCCAGACCTTCCGGGCCAGCGCGTCGAAATGGTCGTCCAGTACCGGCAATTCACCCCAGGCCATTTGCAGCCAGGGATCGAGGCGTTCGCCGGACGGGGCGTCACTGAATTCATTGCCCAGCCAGCGGGCGCTCGCGGCCTGCAAGGCTTTCCGTGTGTCGTCCTGGCCGATGCTGCGGGCCAGCACTTCGGCATAGGCCGCGCTGCTCTTGCGAAACAGCGGCAACGGATGCTGCAGCCCTTGCCAATAACAGGCAAGCAGGTCACGCAGCAGGGGTTCCGCGGCGGCAACTGGGGAAAAGGCAAACACGCCATCGTCGGCAATGACCGTGGTTCGCAATGCAATGCCATCCGGTTGCAACAGGCACAGCGCAAGATGATCGATCCAGGCAGGCATCAGGTAATAGGCGGCGGCTTTGCTGGTCAGCACGACCACCCTGCCCTCGGGCCTCAAACCATCCAGCCAGCCGGTCAATTCCAGTCCGCCCGGGCTGGCCACTCGCCAGGGGCGGGCGGCCAGTGGCTCGCTGCTTAACCAGCGTCTGGCGTGCCGATACAGGTGTTGCGCCACGGCGGCTTCGCGGGCGAACTCCCGATCGCCCCAATAGCCATGCGGCAGGATACCGCTGGCTCGCGCCCAGGCTGCGCTGTGCTGCATTGGATACCCCTGCTGCAGCGTTTCCAATGTCAGTTGACGCACGGCGTAGACATCGTTGAACGGTAGGGAAAACGGCTCGCTGCAGTCGATTCCGTCATGCCCGGCAGCACGGCCCAGGCCGCAACGCCGTTGCAGCAGGTAGCGGGTGGGATGCTGCAGGAATTCGCACAGGGCATCACGTTCCACGGATTGCCAACTACTGTCCGGCGGTGACAAGGGGGCGCTGAACAAGGGGGCGCGTGAGGGGTGTGAGGGGTGTGAGGACTGAGCCACCAGGCTGGCGGCCCGCGCCCAGCCTGAGTGAAAGCCGGGCATGGCGGGGTCGCCACTAAAATACCGGCCGTCGAACGGCTGCAGGGGGTGTTGCCGCTGCAATGAGTGCACAACGGCCCGCCCGGATGCAGTCCGTCGCGCTGGGTCAAGGGCATTGGCAGGGGTGACGCAGCTTTTGGCGACGGCAGCCAGCAGATCATTGACCAGGATGGAAGAAGGGAGCTCGGTGTCGCTGCGATTGTCACGGCCAACGTAGCTCAGGTAGAACACGTCACGCGCTGACAACAGGGTTTCCAGAAAAAGGAATCGGTCGTCGGCGCGGCGCGAGCGGTCGCCAAAGCGGGGGTAGCGGCTGATGAGATCAAAGCCTTGCGGGCGCAGGCGGCGGGGAAAGGTCGCGTCGTCCATTCC
>CAZBWH010000017.1:16810-47842 GCA_964495595.1 uncultured Burkholderiales bacterium
TGGTGCAGAACGTGACGCCGCCGGTAAGAAAACCACCGCCGGTGCTGCGGCTTTCCATCTGGCCGGCCAGCCACGCTCGGACCGCTGCCAGGTCTATCGGTGCATGATGACCGGCAATGGCCGACAGCTCTCGCAGATCCTGCAGTCGCTCGCGGATGTGTTGCAAGACGGCGATGTCGGGTTCATCTTCTGCCTGCAGCAAGGCATCACACATGGCTGCCAGGGTATCCGCCCAGTAACTCAACGGCCGGGCGGCTGCCAATGCGTCGGCCTGGGCGAACAGGGCCTCGACCATGGCTGCCAGCCGTGCCACACACTGCGACTGGGCGCCCTCGATTTCGTCATACGGCAGCAGTTGATGGTAAAGCGGCAGTCCGTCACTGGCAGCTGTCTGGGGTAAGGCGCAGCCGAGCAACATGCGTGCCAGTCCTTCACGCCAGCTGTTTTGCGCTGTCGGCGGCAGATCGAATGCGGCTTTGTGCCGGGCATCGCGTGCCCAGTAAGTGCGGGTATCGGCCACCCAGTGCTGAATGCGTGGCAGATCGCTCTCCTCGATGCCAAAGCGGGCACGGATAGCGGGATGGTCGAGCAAGCCCAGGATGAAATCGGCAGGAAAACGGGAGTCTGGCAGGCCCAGCAAGGACAGGAAGGCCTGTACCAGCGGCGAACTGGCCGCCTCGCTCCGGTCGGCGATCGAATACGGGATGGTCGGCACCCCCGGATGGGGGGCAAATACCGCATCGATAAACGGAGCATACCGTTCGATATCGGGCGTCAGCACCACGACATCGGCTGGCTGCAAGCTGCTGTCGGCATTGAACAGCGCCAGCAGTTGGTCGTGCAGCACTTCGACTTCTCGCATCGGGCCATGGCAGACATGAACCTGCACCGAACGGTCGTCGGGCTGCACAACATATGGGTCACAGGCTGATCGGTCGATCAGCGCCAGCACATCCTGCTGCAGGCATTGCAACAAGCTGGCAGGCTGGGGATCGGGTTCGTCAAACACATCAAACAACTGCGGAACGTCGGCCAGGCTGGCAAAGAAATCCCGGCCCTGCTTGCCCCAGGCGGCCAACAGGGAATTGCCGACTTCCAGATACAGGTCCGCGGGATCGGCATCCTGACTGATACGCGCCTGCTCTGCCACGTCGCGAATATCGCCCCACGGCACAGCACAGGGGTTGAGGGCAAAGAACGCCACATCCATGTGCTGCCCCAACTGCTTGAGCAATTCGAGGTAAACGGGCGGCAGGCTGCTGATGCCGACCAGCGAGATGCGCTGCGGTAATCGATCGACCCCCTCCCCCCGCTGCAGCATCTGCAGCAGGTGTGTCAGTGAAGCAGCCCGGTGAGCATCGGGCGTATCGGCCACCAGGTCCCGCCACAAGCGGGCCTGCCAGGTTGCATCGGCCGCAGCCAGGGGCTGCAGCCCTGTCTGCCAGGCCTGGAGCCAGTCCGGGCGATAGATCAGGTACTGGTCGAATACGTCTGCCAGGCGACTGGCCAATTCGTAGCGGCGAAAATCGCCACCATCCGACAGGTAATGAGCCAGAGCCTGTGCTCCCTGCAGGTTGGCCGGCTGCTCCAGCCAGCGCAGAATCCGGAACGTCAGCACCTCGGGTGAAAACGCCGAGCGGGCTGCCTGGGCGCCCAACATCCGATTCAGCACCTCCCAGAAGAACGAGGCCGGCAAGGGGTAGCGCAGGTTGGCGGCGATGCCTTGTTGTTGTGCGAGGCGGAAGTTCAGCCAACGGCCCATGCCGCGCGACTGGACGATGACGGTCTCCTGCTCGAACGGCGAGGCAAGCGGTTGGCGACCCAGCACCGTGGCCAGCAGATCGAACAAGTGCTCCAGCCGGTTGGATTGATAGAGATACAGCACGGTGGCGCATCCGTCGGAATAACGATCCGGCTAGTTTAGCGGCAAGCCTGCCGGCTTGCAGCCGTGTACCGCAACAGCGGTCAGCGAGTGTCGAAAAACTGCTCGACGATCTGGAAAAACTCGCGGCGGGTGGTTACCCGGTAAAACAGGCAAGGATAGGGATACAGGTCGGTGATATGTCCGGTATCGTTGGCATGCTCCGGATCCAGGGCTAGCACGGTCAGCCCGACCTTGTCGGCCTCCAGCGGCAGCCACTGGTATTGTTCGACAAATTCCCGGTTGAGCTTGACCAGCAACTTTCCGGGACGGGTGCGGTGGGACTGGAAACGCTCGTAAGGCACACGAAACGCTTTGGACAGCGCCTGGCCGATGGCCTCCTGGCCGACCTGGTATTCCTCAACCAGCACCTGTTCAAGGTCGAGCTGCTTGCGCCGCGCCCAGCGTGCCGCCAGCTCAAGCTCCGGCTCGGAAATCACGCCGTCGCTGACCAGCGACTGGTATTTGGAACACACAGCCAATGGACGATGGATGCGCTGGACGAACGCCACGGCCATGGTTTCACACAACTGGCGAAGGCCGGCTTCAGCTGCCTCGGAAAAAGGCTGGCTATCGGTGCGGTTAAGCAGCTGGATCACGCCCAGCAAATGGCTGTTGGTGCCCAGAATCGGCACTGCGAGCATCTGGCGGGTCTGATAGCCAAGCAACTGATCGACTTTTTCAAAGAAATGCAGCTGCGACGAAATGGCAGCCAGTTCTGCCTTGTCGTAAACATCGGCAATCCGCACGCTGCGTTTGTGAGTGGCGACAAACCCGGCAATGCTACGGTCATCCAGCGGCAAGACCAGCTCCTTGCTGGAATGAATGCCCATTTTGACCTTTGAGTACAGCACGTTGCGCTCCCGGTTGACGGCATACAGCGTCAAGCGGTCGCAGCCGAACAGCTCGCAGATCGCCTGCGAGAGGTCGAGCATGATTTCATCCATATGCTGGGTGGCGTGAATGCGGTTGCTCAACGCCTGCAACTGCTGTGCGAAAGCCAGTTGCTGTTCAGTGGTGCTACTGGCGGAATTGGAAAAGAAAGGGGAATTCGACATGCCGGAAGGCTCCTGTTGCGGACGACAAGATCAGCTTCACTATAGGCAATCAGACGCGCCGTAACCGCCCATCCAGCAAGCCAGACGAGCCAAGGCAAACGCGGGGACGCCGAATGGCGCCCCCGACAGAGAGAGGCAAACCGGCTCGGGCTTAGTCGGCCTGCTTGCGCAGGAATGCCGGAATATCCAGCATCTCCAGATTCGGCGCATTGCGCGGCGTGTCGGCTACAGCTGCACTGCCAAACCCTCCGCTATTGCGTGCACCACGGTTGGTACGCATGACGGCGGGGGTATCGTACATGTCCCACTCGCTGACCGGGCCGTTGTCAGTGCCGGTTTTGACGATCTGCAGATGCTTGGGCTGCTGGCGGGTAGCCGGCTGCGCGCCGATGCCGGTGGCAACCAGCGTGACCCGCAGGTGTTCGCCCATGTCTTCATCAAACACCGCGCCGAAAATGATCTCGGTTTCTTCGGTGCAATAGGCGCGGATGGTTTCCATTACCTCGTTTACCTCGCGCATTTTCAGCGAGCTGTCGGCGGTGACATTGACGATCACGGCACGGGCACCGGTCAGGTTGTAGTTTTCCAGCAACGGGCTGGCCACGGCCTGTTCGGCAGCCAAGCGGGCACGGTCGACACCCGATGCATACGCCGACCCCATCATGGCCATCCCCATCTGGCTCATGACGGTACGCACATCGGCAAAGTCGGCATTAATCATCCCTGGTACGTTGATGATCTCGGCGATCCCGCCCACCGCACCGCGCAACACATCGTCCGCAGCCTTGAACGCATCCTTCATCGACACATCGTTACCCAGGACTTCCATCAGCTTTTCGTTCGGAATCACGATCAGCGAGTCGACAAACTTGGACAGCTCCTCAATTCCCGACTGCGCCGCGCGCTGACGCTTGCCTTCGAAACTGAAAGGTTTGGTCACCACGGCCACGGTCAGGATACCCATTTCCTTGGCCACCTGCGCCACAACCGGTGCAGCACCTGTGCCGGTGCCGCCTCCCATGCCAGCGGTGATGAACAGCATGTCGGCGCCACGGATCGCGTCAGCGATCCGCTCGCGGTCTTCCAGCGCGGCGTCACGGCCAACATCCGGGTTGGCGCCCGCCCCCAGTCCGCGAGTGAGATCCGACCCGAGTTGCAGTTGCGATGGCGCCATACTGCGCTTCAATGCCTGCAGGTCGGTATTGCAGGCGATGAAATCCACCCCTTGCACGCCACTACCGATCATGTGATCCACGGCATTACCGCCGCAGCCGCCCACACCGATCACCTTGATCGACGCTACAGGAGCGATTTCCTGAACCAATTCGAACATTTTTATGCCTCTCTTCTCTAATTATTACGCCCGGTTAATCAAAGCCCGTGATTACAACGCTCGTTACTTGCTCACATCAGAAATTGCGGGTAAACCAGTCTTTCATCCTGTTGACCACATCGGCGAATCCCCCGCCTTGCAGCCGGGAACCCTGATGTCGCATAAACTGGTCTTTCCCCATCAACAACAGGCCTACGCAGGTGGAGAAGCGCGGATTGCGCACCACCTCCGCCAGACCGCCCACATATTGCGGCACGCCCAGACGCACCGGCATGTGGAAAACCTCTTCGGCCAGCTCAACCATCCCCTGCATTTGCGCAGAGCCACCACTGATCACGATGCCAGACGACAGGATTTCTTCAAAACCCGACCGGCGCAGCTCGGCCTGCACCAGCGAATACAGCTCTTCCACCCGGGGCTCGATCACCTCGGACAGCGTTGCCCGCGACATCTGCCGCGGGCCGCGATCGCCCACGCCCGGCACCTCGATCATCTCGTTCGGGTCAGCCAGTTGCCGCAATGCGCAGCCGTGCGCGACTTTCAGCTCCTCCGCCTCTTTGGTTGGCGTACGCAGCGCCATGGCGATATCGTTGGTAATCTGATCGCCAGCGATCGGAATCACAGCCGAATGGCGGATACTGCCGCCAACAAACACCGAGATGTCGGTGGTGCCGCCGCCGATATCGACCAGGCAGACCCCCAGATCCTTCTCGTCTTCTGACAACACGGCTGTGGCCGAGGCCAGCGGCTGCAGGATCAGGTCGGAGACCTCCAGCCCGCAACGGCGCACACATTTCATGATGTTCTGCGCTGCCGACACCGCGCCGGTAACGATATGTACTTTTACTTCCAGCCGCACTCCGGCCATTCCCAGCGGCTCTTTCACGTCTTCCTGGCCATCAATGATGAATTCCTGCGGCAGGATGTGCAGGATCTGCTGGTCTGTCGGAATGTTCACCGCACGCGCGGTTTCGATCACCCGGTCAACGTCGGCCTGGCTGACCTCCTTATCCTTGATCGCCACCATGCCATGCGAGTTGAAGCTCTTGATATGGCTGCCGGCGATGCCGGTATATACCTGCTGGATCTTGCAGTCGGCCATCAGCTCGGCTTCTTCCAGCGCACGCTGGATCGCAGTGACAGTCGATTCGATATTGACCACCACACCCTTTTTCAGCCCGCGCGACGGTGCCTGCCCCATGCCGACGATTTCCAGCCGGCCATCGGGCTGGATATCGGCGACGATGGCAACGATTTTTGACGTGCCGATGTCGAGGCCGACCAGCAGGTTCTTGTTGTCCTTCACTTTGTTCACTTCACTCAACTCCCTGCAACGGTTCATCAAGTCGCCGATTTGTCGGCAGGCTTGGGCTGCTGCGGTTTAGGCGCAGCCGGTTTGTTCGTGTTACCGGCAGGCTTGGGTCGGGCTGCCTGCATCGGCTTGAAGGGCTTGGGCTTGAACTCGGGCATGCGCGCCGCGAAGCCGTTCGGATAACGCAGATCGACATAACCGACCGGTTGCGCCAGGCTACCCAGCGTAACCGGGTAGGCACTGACGAATTTGCCCAAGCGCTCCTTCACCTGCTCGCGCCCCAACTCAAGCTGCATGCCGTCATCGAGCCGCAAGGTCCAGGCGCGGCGCGCCGACAGCGTCATTTCTACAGGCTTGCGGCCAATCGGCGCCAGCAGAGCCCGCAAATCCTGCAATCCACGGGCCAGCTCGATTTCGCTGCCAGTCGGGCCGTTCAACACCGGCAGGACATCATTGCTTGCCGCATCGAACAGTTCACCATTGGCGTTCACCAGCGCCTGGCTGCCCCAGCGTGCCAGCACCTGGTGCTCCTGCAGCGCGATTTCAAGCCGGTCAGGCCAGCGACGGCGCACCGATACGCTACGCACCCACGGCAGCTTTTCGAACGCCTGTCGTGTCTGATCCAGATCCAGCGTAAAAAAAGTCCCCTTCAGTTCATGCTTGACGATGTACTGCACCTGCTCCCTGGTAATGTGCTTCAGATCGCCGGAAACGACGATCTGCCGCACCGGGAACACCGGCAGATGCACTACTACAAACAGCAGCGAATACAGCATCAGCAACGCCGCCAGCGCGTAAAGCAGGTTGGCCAGCCACATCAGCAAGGCTGGCTTGTCCCACATACCGATGCCGCCAGGGCCGCGTCCGACGGACTTGGTCATTCAGGCATCCTCAGCCGACGTGAGCGGTAGCAAGAATCTGCAACACCAGCTGTTCGTAGCTGATCCCGCTGGCCTTGGCCGCCATCGGGAACAGGCTGTGACTGGTCATGCCCGGTGCCGTGTTCACTTCCAGCAGATACGTCTTACCCGCTTCGTCCATCAGGAAATCCACCCGGCCCCAACTGCTGCCGCCAATACCCCAGAATGCCTTTTGCACCAGTGCGCCGATTTCCACCTCACGCTCGGCGGACAGCCCGCTCGGGCAGCGGTACACGGTATCGTCGCGAAAATACTTGGCCTGATAATCGTAAAACTCGGTTGCCGGCTCGATCTTGACGAACGGCAGGGTACGCTCACCCAGCACCGCCGCCGTGTATTCACCGCCGCCGATGAATTGCTCGGCCAGCACCAGCTTGTCGTACTTGCACGCCTGTTCGTAGGCCGCTTTCAGCTCGCCGGCATGTTTAACCTTGGTCACGCCGATACTCGAACCTTCGGTTGCCGGTTTGACGAAAAGCGGCAGACCTAACCGGGCTTCGACTGCGGCAAAATCGCTGGCGTCGTCGAGCAGCTCGAAATCCGGAATCGGCAGCCCCAGCGCCTTCCACACCAGCTTAGTACGCAGCTTGTCCATGCCGATCGCCGATGCCAATACGCCGCAGCCGGTATACGGGATACCCAGCACTTCCAGTGCGCCCTGCACCGTACCGTCTTCGCCGAACGGGCCATGCAGGATCAGGAACACCCGGTCGAAACCTTCGTTTTTCAGTTCGGCCAGCGGGCGTTCCGCCGGGTCGAACGGATGGGCGTCCACCCCTTGCGAACGCAGTGCGGCCAAGACCCCCTGGCCACTCATCAACGACACCTCACGTTCGGACGATTTGCCGCCGAACACGACCGCCACTTTGCCAAACTGCTTTACATCCACCGTCACGATTCTGCCTTCTCAATTCCTGTGGCCGACAATGCGCACATCGCAATGCAGCCTGACGTCAAATTTCTGCTGAACCTTCATTGCCACTACTTCGATCAATTGTTCGATATCGCCTGCGCTGGCTTCGTCCTCATTGATGATGAAATTGGGGTGCCGTTCCGAGACCCTCGCCCCGCCCAGCCTCGCTCCGGCCATTCCGGCAAGCTGGATCAGCCGGGCAGCAAAATTGTCCTCCGGATTGCGGAATGCCCGGCCGGCATTGGGCACGGTCAACGGCTGGGAATCACGGCGCCGGGCCATGAATTCCTGAATCGTGCGCATGGCGGCTGACCCGTCGCCCTCGCGCAGGTCGAACCAGGCACCAACAAACCATTCATCCACATCAACCAGCGGGCTGACCTGCCGGTAGCCGATGTCAAATTCCGCATGGCTGCGAGGGATCCGTTCTCCATTGCGGTTGAGCATTAGCACCTGTGCGATGCTGTCCCAGGTTTCCGAGCCAAAGCAGCCCGAATTCTGCGCCACACAGCCGCCCACCGTGCCCGGTATCCCGGCCAGAAACTCGACTCCCGCCAAACCGTTGGTCGAAGCAAAGTGAGCCAGTGCAGTCGCCCCCACGCCTGCCTCGACATAGATCCGGCGATACCCTTGCGCCGGGATCTCGGGCTCGACGTACATGGCTTGCAAACCTGCGGTAAAAACCACCGTGCCTTCATACCCGCTGTCACGCACCAGCAGGTTGCTGCCGCTGCCTACCGGCAACAATTCGGCACCGACAGGCTGTTGACGGATGAACTCGCACAAATCGTCCAGATCAGCGGGCCAGAACGCCTGACGCGCCACACCGCCGGCATGCCAACTGACATGGCGGGACATCTGTACCCGTTCGGCAACCCGGCCACGCAACGCCATGATTACGACTCACCTCGCTGAATCTTGCCAGGCACGCCGCCAATCGAACCGGCACCCATGGTGATCACCACGTCGCCATCCTGGGCGAAATCCATGATGGCCTGCGGCATGGCAGCGATATCTTCGACAAACAGCGGCTCGACCTTGCCTGCCACACGCACCGCACGCGCCAGCGCCCGGCCATCGGCAGCGACAACCGGCGCCTCGCCTGCGGCATACACCTCGGCCAGCAACACCGCATCGGTAGTCGACAACACCTTGACGAAATCCTCGAAACAATCGCGGGTGCGGGTGTAGCGATGCGGCTGGAACGCCAGCACCAGCCGCCGTCCCGAAAATGCGCCACGCACCGCAGCCAGCGTGGCCGCCATTTCCACCGGGTGGTGGCCGTAATCGTCGATCAGCGTGAAGCTGCCGCCGTTCGGCAAGGCAATTTCGCCATACCGCTCGAAGCGGCGTCCGACACCGCGGAACTCGTTCAAGGCACGCTGAATCGCCACTTCGTCGGCGCCGGCCTCCAGAGCGATTGCAATCGCTGCCAGCGCATTCAATACGTTGTGCCGCCCCGGCAGGTTCAGCTCGACGGCAAACCTGTTGACTTCGCCGTTGGTACATTCGACATCGAAAAACATCTGGCCGCCGACCGCGCGGACATTGGTGGCGCGGACCTGTGCATCGTCGCCGAAACCGTAGGTGGTAATCGGCTTGCTGATCGCCGGGATGATTTCGCGTACGTTGGGATCGTCGACACACAACACAGCCATGCCGTAAAACGGCAGGTGCTGGATGAAATCGACAAATGCCTGTTTCAGCTTGCCGAAATCGTGGTCGTAAGTATCCATGTGGTCGGCGTCGATATTGGTTACCACCGCCATCACCGGGTTCAGGTACAGGAACGACGCATCCGATTCGTCGGCTTCGGCGACCAGGAATTCGCCCTTGCCGAGTTTGGCATTGGTGCCGGCGGCTTCCAGCTTGCCGCCGATCACGTAGGTCGGGTCCATGCCGGCTTCGGCGAGAATCGATGCCACCAGGCTGGTCGTGGTGGTTTTGCCGTGGGTGCCGGCAATCGCGATGCCCTGGCGCAGGCGCATCAGCTCGGCCAGCATCATTGCGCGCGGCACCACCGGAATCTTGCGTGCCTTGGCTTCCAGCACTTCCGGGTTGTCACTCTTGACCGCGGTCGAGGTCACCACCACATCGACGTTCGCCACCTGATCCGCCGAGTGGCCGACATGAATCGTCGCACCGGCCTTTTTCAGACGGCGCGTGGTTGCGTTGTCGCCCAGATCGGAGCCGCTGACGCTGAACCCCTGGTTCAGCAGCACTTCGGCGATGCCGCTCATGCCGACGCCGCCGATACCTACGAAATGGATGTGTTTGACTTTGTGTTTCATGTTTTCGCCAGCTCCAGGCACACCACGGCAACGTCGTCGGTTGCATGTGGTTTGGCCAGTTTGCGCGCTGCCTGCGCCATCTGTTGCAGCTTGTCGCGTGTCATGCCGCGCAGCAGCGTCGCGAGTTGTTCCGGATTCATCCGGTTTTGCGGCAGCAATACCGCCGCATGGTTGTCGGCCAGGTATCGGGCATTGCCGGTCTGATGATCGTCGACCGCGTGCGGATACGGCACCAGGATGCTGGCAACACCGGCTGCGGCCAGTTCGGCCACGGTCAGCGCGCCGGCACGGCAGATCACCAGATCGGCATCGGCATACGCCTGTGCCATGTTGTCGATGAATGCCACACATTCGGCCGCCACGCCGGCCTGGGCGTAATTGGCACGCAACGCGTCGATGTTCTTCGCACCGGCCTGGTGAATCACCTGCGGCCGCTCGTTTTCAGGCAGCAATGCCAGCGCCTTCGGCACGTTGTCGTTCAGTGCCACCGCACCGAGACTGCCGCCCACCACCAGCAGTTTCAGCGGGCCGCTGCGGCCGGCAAAACGCTGCTCCGGGCTGTCCACGCCGGCGATATCTGCGCGCACAGGGTTGCCCACCAGCCGGACCTTGCCGCCCAGGCGGAATGCCGCAGGAAACGCAGTCAGGATCGCATCGGCAACACCGGCCAGCACCTTGTTGGTCATGCCGGCCACCGAGTTCTGCTCATGCACCACCAGCGGCTTGCCGAGCAAGGCCGCCATCATGCCGCCGGGGAACGCGGTGTAACCGCCGAAACCGGCGACAACCGCCGGCTGATACTTGCGGATCAGGCCAATGCTCTGGCGGAACGCGTTCAGCAACACCAGCGGCAATGTCAGCCACCGTTTGATGCCGTTGCCGCGCATGCCGGCGATGGCCAGCGTTTCCAGCTTGTAGCCGCGTTGCGGCACCACCCTCGCTTCGATGCCGGCTTCGGTGCCGAGCCAGACCACGTTCCAACCACGCGACTTCATCGCGTCGGCCAGCGCCAGAGCCGGGAAGACATGCCCACCGGTTCCGCCGGCCATGATCATGATGGTCGGCTGGCTCATACGGGGTACCCCCGACTCATCTGCCGGTTTTCCCAGTCGATGCGCAGCAGTACGCCGAGCGCGATCAGGTTGGCAACGATGCCGGAACCGCCGAACGACAGCAGCGGCAGGGTCAGGCCCTTGGTCGGCAGCAAACCCATGTTCACGCCCATATTGATGAACGACTGCACACCGAACCAGACCGCGATGCCCTGTGCTGCCAGTGCGTTGAAATCGCGTCCCAGCTTGCTCGCCCGCAATCCAATGCGGAATGCCCGCAGGATCAGCACTGCAAATAACAGCACCACGACCGAGACGCCGACAAACCCCATTTCTTCGGCGATCACCGCTAGCAGGAAGTCGGTATGCGCTTCCGGCAGATAGAACAGTTTCTCGACACTGCCACCGAGGCCGACACCGGTCCATTCTCCCCGTCCAAACGCGATCAGCGAATGCGACAGCTGGTAGCCCTTGCCATATGGGTCGGACCACGGATCCATGAATCCGAACAGTCGCTGCCGACGGTACGGCGACACCAGAATGATGGTGGCAAATCCGATCACCAGCATGATCACCAGTCCGGCGAACAGCCGCCAGTTGAAGCCACCGAGAAATAATGCGGCCATGGCAATCGAGGTAATCACCGCAAACGCGCCGAAATCCGGCTCCGACAACAACAGAAACCCGGTAAACAACATTACCAGGAACATCGGAAAAAAGCCCTTGACCAGGCTGTGCATGTACGACGCCTTGCGCACGGTGTAGTCAGCCGCGTACAACACCACGAAGAACTTCATCAACTCCGACGGCTGCAGGTTGATCACCATCAGCGACAGCCAGCGCTTCGAGCCGTTGACCTCACGGCCGATTCCCGGAATCAGCACCATGATCAGCAATGCCGAGCCAATCAGGAACAGGTAAGGCGCATACTTCTGCCACACCCGCATCGGCACCTGAAAAGCTGCCACGGCCGCCAGCAAGGCCACGACCAGAAAGGCGCCATGGCGAGCCACATAATAGGTGGCGCGATAGCCGGTATCCTTGTCTGCCTCGGCCATCGCAATGGACGCCGAGTAGACCATGACAAAGCCGATAGCCAGCAACACCAGCGTGATCCACACCACGGACTGATCGTAGGCCGATGGGGTGCGGGGTTTGCGCAGTCCTGAATAGACCTTGTGCGCGGCAGCGATCATCCACGCGCTCCGGGCAGCTGCCTGACCGCCGCGATGAACACATCCGCCCGGTGCACATAATTGCGGAACATGTCCAGGCTGGCACAGGCAGGCGACATCAGCACGACATCGCCTTTTTGTGCCAGACGGGCGGCCTCATTCACCGCCGAAGGCAAATCGGCCGCATCCAGCAGTGGCGCCTTGCCATCGGTCAGCACCTCCCGCAGCCGCCATGCATCCCGGCCGATCAGGATTACCGCCCGGCAGATGCGCTCGACCGCGGGCAATAGCGGGCTGAAATCCTGACCTTTGCCATCGCCGCCGGCGATCAGCACCACGGGGTGTTGCATGCCATTGAGTGCCGCCACGGTTGCACCGACGTTGGTACCCTTGGAATCGTCGTAGTAGGTGACGCCATTGATGCACTCCACCCGCTCGACCCGATGCGCCAACCCGCGGAAATGGCGCAGGGTTTCCTGCATCGGCGCATCGTCGAGGCCGATGGCAGATCCCAGAGCAATGGCCGCGAGGGCATTGGCGGCATTGTGCAGGCCAATCAGCTGCATGTCAGCGACCGGCAGCAACGGCGTTTGACCCCGCGCCAGCCACAACTCGTCGTGCTGACTGACCAGACCGTAGTCCCGATCTGATCCGGCAGCATCCAGGCCAAACCAGACAATCTCACGTTGTGGCAGCGCCATCTCCCTGCAAACCGGGTCTTCACGGTTGAGCACCATCACCCCCTCGCCATCGAAAATGCGCGCCTTGGCAGCGGCATAATCAGTCATCCCTTCGTAGCGATCCATGTGGTCCTCGGTCACGTTGAGCACCACTGCGGCATCCGGCTGCAAGGAATGGGTGGTTTCCAACTGAAAACTGGACAGTTCGAGCACGAACACATCCGGTTGCCTGCCATTCAGATGACTCAGCGCATCCAGTACGCACAGGCCGATGTTGCCGGCGACCACGGTTTCCAGGCCGGCATCCATGCACATCTGGCCGATCAACGTCGTCACCGTGGTCTTGCCGTTGGCTCCGGTGATTGCGATCACTTTCGACTTCCAGCCGCGGATAGTCTGGGCAAAGAGCTCGATATCACCGATCACCGGCAAACCACCCGCCATGGCATCGACAACGGCCGGGGTAGCCAGTGGCACTCCGGGGCTGATCACGGCCAGATCGCAACCAGCAAAGGTCGCTGCGTTGAACGGGCCGGTGAACACCTCGGCAAAGGTAAAGTCGTTGCGCAGCTTGTCCAGGTGCGGTGGCACCTCACGGCTATCGGCCACCCGCACCCGGGCGCCCCGCTCGTGCAGCCAGCGAGCGGCAGACAGGCCGGTTTCGCCCATCCCCAGAATGACAACTTTTTTGCCTGTATAGTCCATCGCCTCACCGCAATTTCAGCGTCGACAACCCGATCAGCACCAGTACGATGGTGATGATCCAGAAACGCACGACGACTTGCGTTTCCTTCCAGCCCTTCAGTTCATAGTGATGGTGTAACGGCGCCATGCGAAACACCCGCCGCCCGGTAAGTTTGAACGACGCCACCTGGACCATCACTGAAATGGCTTCCATCACGAATACGCCACCCATGATGAACAAGACAATTTCCTGGCGCACGATCACTGCCACCGTGCCCAACGCCGCGCCGAGCGCCAACGCCCCGACATCCCCCATGAACACCTCGGCCGGATAGGCGTTGAACCAGAGAAAGCCGAGCCCGGCGCCGCCGATTGCGGCGCAGAACACCGTCAGCTCACCCGCACCGGGAATGTGCGGCAACCCAAGGTACTTGGCGAACAGCGCATGACCAGCAACATAAGCAAATATCGCCATTGCTGCACTGACCATGGCGGTGGGCATGATTGCCAGGCCATCAAGGCCATCGGTCAGGTTCACCGCATTGCTGGTGCCAACGATGACGAAATAGGTCAGCACGACAAAACCGATCGGGCCAAACGGATACATGATGTGCTTGAAAAACGGCACGATGAATTCGGTATTCGCCGGTAAGGTCGCGGTATTGGCGAGAAACAGGCCGGCACAGAGCGCGATGATCGACTGCCAGAACATCTTGGCCCTGCCCGAAAGCCCTTTCGGATCCTTGTAGACAACCTTCTTGTAGTCGTCGACGAAGCCAATGATGCCGGTTGACAGCAACACGATCAGTACCAGCCAGACATATTTGTTGCTCAGATCGGCCCACAACAGCGTGGTCAGGGCGATCGAGAGCAGGATCAGTGTGCCGCCCATGGTCGGCGTGCCCGCTTTCACCAGATGCGTCTGCGGACCGTCACTGCGAACCGCCTGCCCGACCTTGAGCTCGGTGAGCTTGCGAATCACTGCCGGCCCGAGCAACAGGGAAATGCACAGCGAAGTGGCCATGGCCAGCACCGCCCGCAGGGTCAGGTAGTTGAAGACATTGAAGGCACGGACTTCGCTACCGAGCCATTGCGCCAGTAACAGCAACATTATTTTCCGCCTTCCGCAGCCAGTGCCTCGACGACCCGCTCCATGCGCATGAAGCGGGACCCCTTGACCAGAACCGTAACCCCCTTGCCGATGCGGGATTGCAAATCGGCCAACAGGGCCTCCAGCGAGCCATAATGCGCAGCACCGGCGCCAAATGCCGCCACGGCCTGCGAGGCGTTGTCGCCCAGGCAGAACAACTGATCCACGCCCCGCTTGCGGGCCAGATTGCCGATGTCGTAATGCTGGGCCGCGGCTGAGTCACCCAGCTCGCCCATGTCCCCCAGCACCAGCCATTTCTTGCCCAGTTGCGCTGACAACACATTCAGTGCTGCCGCTACCGAATCCGGATTGGCATTGTAGGTGTCGTCGATCACGGTCGATCCCGCCTTGCCTGGCTTGCGCTGCAATCGCCCCTTCACACCGGTAAATCCGGCCAGGCCCTTGACCACATCAGCCAGATCAATCCCCATCGCCAGGGCCACCGCAGTTGCCGCCAGCGCATTGCGTACGTTGTGCAGCCCGGGTACTTGCAGTGCCAGGGCGGCGTTGCCGATGGGCGTTTGCAGGGTCAGCTCGCTGCCATACACACCGAGCTTGAAATCACAACTCACATCGCCGGCCTGCAAGCCGAATTCGATCCGCTTGCGTTGCCCGGCCAGCTCACGCCACATCGGCGCGTGAGCATCGTCAGCATTGATTACCGCAATGCCATCGGCGGGCAACCCTTCGAAAATCTCCCCCTTGGCACGGGCAACGGTCGCCACATCACCCAGGCCCTCAAGATGAGCAGCCTGTGCGTTGTTGATCACCGTCACATTCGGCAGCGCCAGCCGGCTCAGGTAGGCAATCTCTCCCGGATGGTTCATGCCCATTTCCAGCACAGCGTAACGATGCGGCGCACGCAGCCGAAGCAGGGTCAGCGGCATGCCGATATCGTTGTTGAGATTGCCGCGAGTGGCGAGCAACCGATCTTCGCCAACGGCAGCAGCCAGAATCGCGGCAACCATTTCCTTGACACTGGTCTTGCCGTTACTGCCGGTAATTCCGGCCACCGGCAGGGTGAATTGCTGTCGCCAGCAGGCGGCCAGCTGGCCAAGCGCGGCGTGCGTATCGGCGACGCGAATCAGCGGCTGGCCGGGCTCTCCCTGATACCCTTGGTTGACCAGTGCCGCTGCTGCGCCGTCGGCGAGCGCTTGTTGAACAAAGTCGTGGGCGTCGAAGCGCTCCCCTTTGAGCGCAATGAACAGATCGCCCGGCTCAACCGCCCGGCTGTCGGTATTCACTCGACTGAACGACACATCCGGCGCGGAGGTTTCACCCTGCAATGCCATCGCCGCTTGCGCGAGCGTCATCATCGGCTGGGTCATGCTGCACCCCCACGCTTGGCCAGCGCCGCGCGTGCCACGGCGGCATCGCTGAACGGCAGTTTTACGGATTGCACTTGCTGATATTCCTCATGACCTTTGCCGGCTAGCAGCACGATATCGCCAGGCTGGGCTTGCTCGATGGCCCAGTTGATGGCGGCTGCCCGGTCTTGTTCGACTTTTGCGGCCTTGCCCATGCCAGTCAGAATCTGTTCGATGATGTGTTGCGGGTCTTCGCTGCGCGGATTGTCGCTGGTTACCACCGCAACATCTGCCAGCCAGGAAACGGCTTTGCCCATCAGCGGGCGCTTGCCCGGATCACGGTCGCCGCCGCAGCCAAACACACAATACAACTTCGCCCCTGCGGGCTTGATTGCCTGCAGGGTGCTCAATACCTTTTCCAGCGCATCCGGGGTGTGGGCGTAATCGACCACCACCAGCGGCTCGCTGCCACCTTGATTCAAGGCCTGCAGCCGCCCCGGCGCCGGCTCAATCTGCTGCAGCGCGGCGGCCGCATCGGTCAGCGGCACATTCAGTGCCAGCATGCAGCCCAGCGTCGCCAGCAGGTTGGATACATTGAATTCGCCCAGCAGCCCGCTACGCAATGGCAACTCGCCCAGCGGCGTGACCACGGTGGCGCTGACGCCCGACTCGTTGATCAGCAAATCGCGGCAATGCAGATCGCCTGCCTGCAAACCGTATCGCCAGACCTTTACGCCAGCTCGCTCGGCGCTGGCTGCCAGCTTGCGGCCAAATTCGTCGTCGCCATTGATCACGGCGAACGGCAAGTCCGGCCAGGCAAACAGTTTGGCCTTGGCTTCACCGTAACTTTCCATGTCACCGTGGTAGTCCAAGTGATCGCGGGTCAGATTGGTAAACACCGCCACCTCGAAATGGGTGCCGTTGACCCGGCCCTGATCCAGCCCGTGCGACGACACTTCGATCGCCATGCACTGCGCGCCCTGCGCCCGGTAGCCGGCCAGTTTTTCCTGTAATGACACCGGGTCGGGCGTCGTGTGGGTACTGCCTTCCAGCGCGCCCCAGAAGCCATTGCCCACGGTGCCGATCACGGCGGTCTTGCGGCTCAGCAGACTCAACGCCTGCGCCAGCCAGTGCGTAATCGATGTCTTGCCATTGGTGCCAGTTACGCCGATCACCGGCATGTGACGCGACGGGTCGCCCTGCACATGCGCGGCAATCGAACCAGCCAGCCAGCGCAGACCAGGCACCGCCAGATGCGGCACCTGCCAGGCGGGGTTCCAGCTGAAATCGTCCTGTTCCCACACTACGGCCACAGCGCCGGCCGCCAGTGCCTGCGGGATGAAGTTGCGGCCATCCTGGTATTCGCCCATGCAGGCCAGGAATACATCGCCCGGCTGCACTTTACGACTGTCGGCTACTACCCGCCTGATCGGCACACCCAGTTGCGCCAAGGAATGAAAATCGAAGACGGCTCGCATTACATCACCTCTTCGTGAACATGGGGTTCGGCCGCATCCGGCAATACAATGTTGGCCACTGGAGCATCATTCGGCACACCCAGAATGCGCAATGCACCCGTCATCACACTGGCAAACACCGGCGCAGCCACTGTCCCTCCGTAGTATTGCCCGGCGGACGGCTCATCGATCATCACCGCAATGATCAGCCGCGGGTTGGTCGCCGGCGCAAAGCCGACAAACGAGCCGATATACTTGTTCGCTGCATAACCACCGTGTTCCTGCTTGTGCGCCGTGCCGGTCTTGCCGCCGACATGGTAGCCAACGACCTGCGCTCGCTGCGCGGTACCTTCCGGGCTGACCACCATCTGCAACATCTTGCGAACCGCCACCGATGATTCGGTGGAAATCACCTTGTGCCCCGGCTGCGGGGCGGATTGCTTGAAGAAGCTGACGGGCTTGATTTCGCCATCGTTGGTGAAAATCATGTAAGAGCGTGCCAACTGGATCAGCGAGACCGTAATGCCGTGGCCGTACGACATAGTGGCCTGTTCGATCGGCTTCCAGGTTTTCCACGGGCGAACCCGGCCGGGAGATTCGCCAGGAAAGCCGGAGTGAGGAAGCTGACCGAATCCGACGTTGGTAAACAGCTTCCAGTAGTATTCCGGCTCCAGCGACAAGGCCAGTTTCGATGCCCCGACGTTTGACGACACCTGAATCACCTGCTCGACAGTAATCGTGCCATGAGGATGCGTATCGCGGATCAAGGCCGGGCCGATCGGCATGGTGCCATTTCCGGTAGCGACCAACGACTCGGGGCGGAACGTGCCCGCCTCCAGCGCACCGGCAGCGGCAAACGGTTTCAGCGTCGAGCCAGGCTCAAACATATCAGTCAAAGCCCGGTTACGCTTGCGCTCCAGCATGGCCCGATCAACCGGGCCACGGTAATTAGGGTTGTAGGAAGGCTGATTGGCCAGCGCCAGCACTTCGCCACTCTTGGCGTCCAGCACCACGATCGAGCCTGCCTTGGCACGGTGTTTTTCTACAGCAGCTTTCAGTTCGCGATATGCCAGATACTGGATCTTGCGGTCGAGCGCCAGCGTCAGGCTGGCCCCGTCCTGCGGCTTGACGATGCTGGTCACGTCTTCGACGATGTAGCCACGACGATCCTTGATCACATGACGGCTACCTGCCTTGCCTGCCAGCACACCGTTCTTGGTCAGCTCGATACCTTCTTGCCCAACGTTGTCGATACCAGTGGCACCAACGACATGCGCCATCACTTCGCCCGCCGGGTAGTAACGCCGATATTCTTCCTGCTTGAAAATACCCGGCAGTTTCAGCGCCATCACCTGATCGGCTACTTCAGGCTGTATCTGGCGTTTGAGGTAAACAAAAGTCCGTTTCTTATCGGCCAGTTTCTTGCCGACTTCGTCAGCGCGCATTCCCAGCATCCGGGCCAAGATATCGATCTGTTGCCGAGACAACGGCACATCCATTTCCGCCGGGCTGGCCCAGACCGACTGCATTGGCGTCGAGATCGCCAGCGGCTCGCCATGGCGATCAACGATCATGCCGCGGTTGGCCGGCAAAACCAGGGTACGGCTGTAACGCGCATCGCCCTGCTCCTGCAGGAATTCGCGCTTGATCCCCTGCAGATAGAAGGCCCGGCCGATCAACGCAACAAAGCCGACGCCCAGCGCGGCCATCAGCGTGTAGCTGCGCCACTGCGGCAATCGAACCGTCTTGTTTGCGTTGTCCGTATACATACCCATCCTGTGGCCGACCAGCCTGGCCGCCCATCCAATTACTGTGGTTCAGCCGCAGGCGCTGCCGCCCGCGGTTCCGGCGCGACCACAGGTTGTGCCGGAATGTCCGGTTTCGCCTCGACTGCCTTTGCAGCCGTTGGCTGCGCCGGCACTGATGGTCGTACAGCAGATACCGTCGCTCCCGGCATGACCTGAATTCGCGACGCATCGGGCACCACCATCTGCAATTGCCTTGATGCAATCGACTCGATCCGCGAATGCATCGCCCAGGTGCTTTGCTCCAGTTGCAACCGGCCCCACTCAACGTCCAGTTGGCCGGCCGCCTTTTGCGATTTTTGCAGCTCAATAAACAATTTGCGCGCCTTGTGTTGTGAAGTCACCACACTCAGCGCGCAGGCAATCAGTATCGCCAGCAACAACAGATTCAGGCGGGTCATAGCGGCACACCCGTCCGCTCCGCCACCCGCATGATGGCGCTCCGGGCACGCGGGTTATTACGTATTTCGTCATCCCCTGGCTTGACTGGCTTGCCGATCAGCTTCAGCTTTGCGCCGGCCAGCTCAGCATGGCGAACCGGCAGCTTGGTCGGCAAATGATCACTTTCGGCGGCGTCTTTCATGAAGCGCTTGACGATGCGATCCTCCAGCGAATGAAAGCTGATGACCGCCAGCCGTCCACCCGTTTTCAGTACGCGCAGCGCCTGCGGCAACACTAGCGCCAGTTCCTCAAGCTCTTGATTGATGAAAATCCGTATAGCCTGAAAGCTTCGCGTCGCCGGGTCCTGGCCCGGTTCACGGCTGCGGACGTTCTGCGCCACGAGCTCGGCAAGCTGTCGAGTGGTAGCGATTGGCCGCTCCGCTCGGCGCGCAACAATCGCTCTTGCAATCTGTTTAGCAAACCGCTCTTCGCCATAATCCTTGATCACCCTGTAAATATCCGCCTCGTCGGCACTATTCAGCCATTGCGCCGCAGTCTGGCCTCGCGTGGTATCCATCCGCATGTCCAGCGGCGCATCGAACCGGAAACTGAAACCGCGCACAGCCTCGTCGATCTGTGGTGATGAAATTCCCAGATCAAGCAACACCCCATCAACTGCCTCAACCCCATGCTGCCGCAGCGCCTGAGCCAAACCGGAAAATCCCTGATGGATCACCATCAGCCGCGGGTCGGCCATCGCCTGGGCAGTGGCAATGGCCTGGGGATCCTTGTCAAAGACCAACAAACGCCCCCGGTCATCCAACTGCTCGAGAATCAGCCGGCTATGGCCACCACGGCCAAACGTGCCGTCGACATACACCCCATCCGGCCTGATCGCCAAACCCTCGACCGCATCACGCAACAGCACCGTAACGTGCTGAAAACCGCTTTCTCTCATACCGGCATCACAGCGCAATGCCATCCATCTGCCCGGCCAGCTCTTCGAGCGGAATCGCCATGGTGGCAGCGGTGCGGCGATCCCATTCGGCCGCATCCCACAACTCGAATTTGTTGCCCATGCCCACCAATGCAACTTCCTTGTCCAGCTTGGCCACCGCCCGTAAACGCGGCGACACCAGCAACCGGCCTGCACTATCCAGCTCGACTTCTTCGGCATGACCAATGATCAGCCGCTTGATACCAGCCTGGGCGCCCGACAGCGCATTCAGTTTTTCGTACACCGGCAGCCACTCGGGCTCAGGGTAGATCAGCAGACAGCCGGAAGGCTCGACGGTGACGATCAGCTTTCCCTCGCAACGGGCAAAAAGGGTATCGCGGTGCCTCGAAGGCACCGACAACCTACCCTTTCCATCCAGATTCAGCGCGGAAACGCCACTAAACATCGAGTTACTCCATCATGCTGCGGACGTGAAATTTCTCCCACAATTCACCACTTTCACCCACTCTTTCCCACTATAGAGAAAAAAAAATGGCCGGTCAAGGCGACAACAGGGCTTTTGCCTTTTGCAACAAAGGCTTATGGCAAAATTACCACAAAGACAAATATCGTTAAAAAATATGCAGTTAGCACACACATCACAGAGTCGCTCTCAAGATCGCTGATCATCTACGATGAAACATGGCTGGCAGGCTAAAGAATCCGTGGCAACTGCCGACAATGAAAAAACGAACACCTCCAGAGGATTGGCTTCATGAAACTGACCAACATTGCGGCAATCGCACTATTCCTGCTGTCCCTGTCCGGCTGCACGATATTTGCTGTCGACGCAAACTGCGGCAGCGCCTGCAAGGGGTCGCGCATGACCGGGGCCATGCTGGGTGCGACGACCATTACCCAGCAACCTGCCTGCTCGGGATCAACCTGCAGCAGCCAGACATCCAGCTGGGGGGTTTTCGCCGGAAAAGTCGCCACGGCCAACACGGCAACCGAATGCCTGGATGGCACCTGCGCAACAGCCGCGACCGGGCCACGCACGGTCAAGCTGACTGCAACCGGCTATGGCGCATCCAGCAACTTTGATGCCTACACGCCTGGGCAACGCCGGCTGCTTGCCATGCGCGCATCCAAAGTTGATGCCTACCGCGCCCTGGCCGAGCAGATTCACGGCGTTCGAATTCGCGGCACCACAACGGTGGGAGCCATGGTGGCGCAGAATGACAGCTACCGTGCCTATGTGGATGCTTACGTTCGCGGGGCACGAGTCATCAGCGTGACGCCGATGGCAGAAGGCAACTATGAAACCGAAGTAGAACTGGAACTGCCCGCGGGCTTTGTCGACCGGATGGCTTCTGCATCTGGATGCGATAATGGTGGATGTCGCGGTGGCAGTTGTTCGCTAACAGGAGCGGTGGGGCCAGGGTGTGCGTATAACAACGGGTTCTATTACGCCGACTGAGTCGTTTCGTGACCCGCCATTTTCCGATGTCCCTGCCTGGCCGGCTGGTGCAACAGGCCAGAATGTCCCCGGTGTTGGGCTGCACGCTGCTGGCGAGCTTACTGCTCCTATGTCACGCCAGCATGGCGCCAGCCCAGACCATCCGGGCCGAAGGCACCGCCTCCGGCTCCGGAGAAACGATCGAGTTTCTCCGTTATCGCGCCATTCAGGACGCCCTCTGGAACGCCGGCTTGCAGGCCGGCGTGGCCATTTCCAGCCGCCACGGCAACCAGCAAGGCGGCGAGCAACGCATCTCGCCGCGTAGCGCCAATCGGTACCAGGTCGAGCGTGAATGGACCGATAACAGGCAACTCCGGGTGCAGATTGCAGCAGAATTCGACGACAGCCCCAACAGCAGTTGCAGCCAGCCGGGGCAGCGTCAGTACCGCAAGAGCATTGCCAGCACCGGATTCCTGATCGTCAACCCACAACACGTCAGCGATCTGGACAATGTCTGGGAAGGTCTGCCAAGGGAATTGATGCGCCGGCTGGAGTCCGCCGCCAGCCTGCTGCCAACCGTAGTCACCCGTAGCAGCCTGTTTAGTAATCCAACCCCAGCCCAACGGTTCGAGGCCGACCCGGAACTGGTAAGGCGACTGGCACAGACCAGCAACAGCCAGTTTGTGGTTGCCGGGCGGCTGCTGGATGCCGGAGTCAGTGCACACAAAACCCGGCCGCTGGCCGACTGGCAGGGCGACAGCGGGGTACCTGGACACAGCAGCCGGTTCGAACAGGGCTGGCAGAATGAGTCCGGCGGAACCACCCAGAGCGCCACGGTGCAGCTGCCCGGCATGCCTTGGCACATGGGAATTGCCAATCAGCCGTCCCAGCGGCGCATCGAGGTGGAATTACTGCTGTACGAAGGCGCCAGCGGCATTCTGCTGCAACGCATTCGCGCCGCAGAAACAGCGGTGGGCAAGGTTATGGTGGGAAGGGAGAACCCGTTTGGCTCGCAGCGGTATTATCAAAGCGACTTTGGCCAGGCGACCTCCCGGCTGCTCGATTCGCTGGCCCGGAAACTGGAACAGGCCACATCCTGCCTGCCAATGAATTCGCGTATCGTGCGGCTGGCCGGAAAAGAAGCACAGATCGACAGCGGCACCCTGCAAAACCTGCGGCCAGGGGATACACTGACCATATACGCACCTGATCGCAATGCCCCGGTATATGCCGGCGAACCCACCGTGCCGCTTGGGCTGCCTGAACAACCGATAGGCACCCTGACCATCCGTTCGGTACAGCCTCGCTTCTCCACCGGGATGATCAGGCCCTTTGCCGGCAAACGAATACAGGCAGGCGACACCGCCCGCTACGAAGAAACCCCGGCATCCGGGGAGCAAGGACAGGAGGCGACAGAATGAACAGCATCCATCGACGCTCATGGTTTCCGGCACTGGCGCTGATCGCTGCGATGAGCAGCGCGCCACCGGCACTGGCGATCCGCCCGCTCGGCCCGCCATCGACCACCCACAAAGCGGCATTTGCGGCGCCAATACATTCGCCCAGCCCGCGCAAGGCAGCGCACGCCCCGGCCAGCCACGCCGTCTCGCAGACAGACGGCAACACCCGCGAGATCCTGCGTGCGGCGCAGGCACGCATCGCCAACTACCGGCATACGCCACGCCCAGCGCCGGCACCCGCCCCGGCGGGCAACCTGCACGTTAATCTTGACCAGCTTCACATCCCGAACCTGCCCGGCGCCGGCACCGGCATGGCACGCAGCACTACAGGCCGACCCTACTCGCAGGAAGAGCTCACCCGCACCTGGGTGCCTTACAGCTACCCCTGAAGAACAGCGGCCTATTTCCAGAACGGCCGTGGCGGGTGCTGCAACACTGGCGTCATACGGGCTGCGCCACGGAGCCAGCCCTGCAGCAAGCCGCACAATTCAGCTTCATCCATCGAGGTGACCCGGGTACGCAAAGACTTGAGATGGGAGGCTGCGCGCTGCAGATCGTTGCCCTGCCCCAGCCGTTCCTGCCACACATGCAGCCATTTGCTGTAGCTGTCAAACCGTTTGCCGTGAAACAGTGAAGCGGTCGCATCCAGCACATAGCGCTGGCGCTTGAGCAGGATACGGGTTCGGTGCAGCGCATCGACATCGGCCGGATCAATGCGCTGCAATCGCTTGCGCAAGCGCTGATCGTTCGCCTCCAGGGCATTGACCACATAGGGCAATAGCGGCCCTCCAGTCACGGTGTCGGCCAGCAGCGCACATTGGCGACCCAATGCCAGCAACAATGCCTGATAACGACAGGTTTCCAGGGCAGACCGGGCGTCAGAGCGGGCATCAGCCGCCGCTGTGGCAGCATAGTTGGCCAGCACCGGCGCGGCGGGATGACTGGCGAAGGCAGCCGAGGCCTCCGGCCAGACCGAGGCCAGCAAGACATCCCAGTCACGCGCATCACCCAACGTACAGCCCAGCCAGCGTAGTTCGCCGCGAAACCAGGCCAGATCGTCATCGGGCAGCAAACCGTTACCGAACACGCTGAACCAGGCCCGCAGCCGGCGAACCGCAACCCGCAACTGATGCAGATATTCGATCTCGCCCGGCTGCAACAGGAAGCCCGCCTCATTGGCCTGCAACTGCCCCAGCATCGATTGCGTAATCCGGATAAATGCATCGCGCAGGCTGATTTGCTGATCCAGCACCACCGGCGCGGCCTTTTGCGGCGCAGCCAGGGCAATCCCGCAGGCCAGCCGGTAGCCACGTTCAGCCTTGCTGGCGTTCTCCAGCCGCAGCGGGGCAACGTCGAGCAACTGCCGCGCCAGGCTGAACAACGCCACCACCGGGCCGGACAGCAACTCCAGCTCCAGTTCGCAGATCGGCTCACTGGCATCGCCGGCACGCACTTCGCCTCGATCCAGCGCCACCTCGATCTCAGCACCTTCCAGCCTCACCCGGCAAACGGCCCGGTGGAAATCGGTGTGGAACACCGGTTTCAGGCTGGCAGCCAGTACCGGGGAAAAGTAACGCGCCCAGACGGTGCCTGCCAGACCGGCAAACGACAGCTGCGGGCCAGCAACCGGGTATTCGATTTCCTGCCGGGCATGCAGGCCTCCGGCAGCATCCCCGCCACCGCCTTTCAGTGTCTGCAGCCAGCGCTCGCCATCACGCCGCAACCGCAAGCCGATGCGCGCCCCCTGCAGCTGGCGGTCTGGCGTATCGAAATAGATGTTTTCCAGGTGTTTCTTCTGCTGGCTACCCTTTTCTACCGAGGGCAAAGCGCGTAGCAGCCGATCGGCATCGGCGGGGTCAACCAGCAATTTGAGTTCGATTTCCATCACGGCGGCCTGTTATGGCTGGGTAGCCGCACGGTTGCAGGCACAGCGACCAGCACGTAGGAAAAGCAGGAAAAGAAAGGTGAAGTCAGCCTGTAAGCCGGGTTCTGTCGAGGACAGTCATTCCTCTAGGCCAGCCGTTACCGGCAAGCTCAAGCAACCTACCCGCAGACTCAGCGAGCAACGTCAGCGTCTGCCTATTTGGTCTTGCTCCGGATGGAGGTTACCGCGTTTCACCCTTGACGACGCAAACGGGCGACTTTCGCCGCCCGCAGGTCGCCAAGACTCGTCTCTGTGGCCCTGTTCCTCGCCTCACGGCGGCCGGCCATTAACCGGCATCCTGCTCTGTGGAGCCCGGACTTTCCTCCCCCCGCCTTGCGGCAGGCAGCGACTGTCCGGCTGACTTCGGCGCGAAGTGTAGCACGTTATGCCGCCACAACAGGTGCGGGCAACACCGCCGAACTGAAACACGAACACCCCCTCGGCTACAAGCCGCTCTGGGCTTGTCCTGTAGGCCGGGCAGCGAGGCAATGCCAGCCTGGCCTGCAAGGCAGACAGGTATGATCCGCAATGAATCAAACGAAGCCGTTGAGAATGATCTCGGTGTTATCGCGTGCGTCGGATGGATTGCCACCGGCCAGTTCCCGGTACGTGCGAGAGAACTGGGCGTAGTCGGCAAAGCCGGCCTCCAGAGCCGCTTGTGTCAGGCCGCACCCGGCCGCCAGCTTGGCTGCCGTTACAAATACCCGATGCCACAAACGGAAGCGGCGGATGGACGACCCGGTAGACCGTTTGAACAGTTGCGAAAGATGAGGTACCGACAACCCTACTTGCCGGGCAATCCACTCAACCGAAACATTCTGGTCAGAGTGTTTCCTGATCAATTCAACGGCCCTGATGATACGAGGATCCGGCGCAGGCTGCCGACGCGAAGGATGATCCATCCACTCGTTGACGATCTGTTCCGCGGTGGCCAGCGACGGGCGCTGATGGCGCAGGATATGGGCAAACTCAACGACCTCCCCTTCACCCTTGATACCGGCAAAGCAATGACGATCGCCCAAGGTCAGCACGGTCCGCATGATCGGTGCAAGGCGCCTCAGATCGTGTCCCGGGTCATCGAGAAAAAACATGGCCACATTTGAACCATGAGTATTGACTTCAAGATCCATACCGGCGGGAATGAGGAAGCTCTTCGCCGTCATCCGGGTGCTCCGGCAACGATCGATCATCTCCAGATCGTCATCCAGGGAAACCAGCAGGGTGGATGGCACATTGGAACGTTTGAAGCATGACTCCAGCCGGCCGATGTAAACCCCACGTGCCCCCGTTGCGTAGATGACTGCTTTTTTTGTCATGTCCATTCCGATCCGGACGAAGTTATCTTCCGGCTCAAACAATCCACAAACATGCCTGGATGGAGCCTGATCTACCACGCCCTTGCCTATCACGCACACTCAACGCGCCCAGAGCAGTCATGCCTCCTGTCGAGAGGCATGACTGCTCGCTAACCAATTGTTTCATAAACACAGCCACCAGACACTCTGCCTCTTACAGGATAGATGAATCGAGCACGCCTGAGGCGAAGGCCAGAGGTAAGCGACGGCCTTTACTGAGCCGCGACTGAAAGCAAATCTCATGCCTGCCGTTTACCTTGCAAAATCCTATGTTTGTTCATGCCAACGAACATATATGCCGATAGGATGTCTGTCTGTCAAGCACCAATTTCATGAGCATAAAAAGCCGCCTAATCTCAAGATGGGACCAGGCAGCTGCGTTCAATGACACCCCATACCCCGGCCAATTGACGCAGGAGGCACGGCTCAGAACCAAGCAACGATGGGCTCAACGAGCCGGACATCGCTTACCCCAGCTCCGGATTTTGCAACGACCGTTTCAAACATATATACGAGGAGTCAATCGAATGAGCAAAATAATGCCTGTACTCAAGTCGCTGTCTATCGCATGGCTGGGTGCCTCGGCCGTGTACGCGCAAGCGGCCGACATCAGCCATGTGGGCACCACACAAGTGTGGGATGCTGACGGCCAGAGTGTCAAAATCACCAAGCCAGCCAATACCAGGGCGGGAGATCTGATGGTGCTCGTGCTGCACCGTACCGACAGCACCCTGCCCTTTCAGGTGAGCGGCTGGACCCGTCGCGCAGAATGCTATAAAGAAGACAACGGCTACCAGTGCCTGACGGTTCCCGATTGCACTACGGTTTCCGGCGATTATTGCACCAAATTCAAGGACAAATACCGCGGCCTCGATCTCGCGCAAGTCGTGTTTACCCGCGCAGCGGGCGCCAGCGAACCATCGTCCTACTCGTTCAACATGACCAAGCAAGGCTACGCCACCCACCCCGGCTGGGCGATTCTGACCACCTTGCGTGGCGCCAACACCAGCTCTCCGGTGCGAGCCTGGGCCAACAAGGGCTGTGATGGCGACCTGGACAGCCTGTTCCCTTCCGTCGAGGGCCGCAAAGGCGATATGCTGCTGCTATCGCAGTCGTTCGACGACCGGGTGAGCAAAGAGACCTTTGGCGCGCCCATCGGCATGTCAACGTTTGGCTACATTGCCAACAGCGACGAATCGGGCTTCCTGTATGGCGGCATCCTGACGGAAGACGGCCCGACCGGCGTTCGCCGCACCAGCGGTTCCGGTGCATCGGATTGCAAGGATGCGCTCGTTTCCCTGACCATCAAACCAAAGGATGCCACGCCCGAGCCCATCAAGGTCGGGCCGGCCGGCTATACTTGGTGTGCCAATGAAGGCGGTAGCTGCACGCTGAACAGCCCGAGCGATGTCGCGTATGGCGCAGACGGCAAGTTCAATTACAGATATGGCGTCACCGGTACCATCGCCATCAACAACAACACCTTCGGCGACCCGATCCCTGGCGCCGCCAAAGCCGGCTACTACAAACCGAACTCGACGCAGGTAGTCGACACCAGCGCCTATTACACCATTCGCGCCAAACACAGTGGCAAGCTGCTTGAGGTGGCTGGGGTATCTTCGGAGAACGGTGCGAACGTTCAACAGTGGGGCAACTGGGGTGGCGACAACCAACAGTGGAAATTCGAGAACGCCGGCGATGGCTATTACTTCATCAAGGCCAAACACAGCGGCAAGGTGCTTGATGTGTCAGGCAAACCCAATCCTGGTGACGGCGCCAATGTGCATCAATGGGCGTTCCACGGCGAAACAAACCAACAGTGGAAGCTGGAAATCGCTGATGACGGCCATTACTACTTCAAGGCCCGGCACAGCGGCAAAGTGCTGGATGTCTCCGGTTTCTCGACCGAAAACAGCGCCAATGTCCATCAATGGTCGCTGCACGGTGGTGACAACCAGAAATGGAAACTGGAAAAAGTGAACTGATCATCGACATCCGGTCGGGGTGCCGCCAATAGAACCGGCAGCCAACGGCACCCCACTGACTGGAAGACGGGCTGGCATTCGACTGGAACGGCGACTGGCCAGCCGATTTCTCACATAACGCACATTTGTCTGTATTTACGTTCGCGGCCTTTGCTTTCCCTCAACCTTCGGGTAAGCCAGAAAACCCCGCTCACCCGCGAAGCTTCCAGCCGATCGGCTCCCCCGCCCGCAACGGCACCAGCGTGCTGTCGCCGAACTTGATCTCCGCTGGCACGCTCCAGCTTTCGCGCACCAGCTCGATCTTGTCGCCGTTCACCGGCAGGCCGTAGAAGGCCGGGCCGTTGAGGCTGGCGAAGGCTTCCAGTTTGTCCAGCGCGCCGACGCTGTCGAAGGCTTCGGCGTACAGCTCGATGGCTGCATGAGCGGTGTACATGCCGGCACAGCCGCAGGCGTTTTCCTTGGTGCCTTTGGCATGCGGCGCCGAATCGGTGCCAAGGAAGAATTTCGGCGAACCGGAGGTAGCGGCCTTGATCAAGGCCAGGCGGTGTTCTTCACGCTTCAGCACCGGCAGGCAATAGTGATGCGGACGGATGCCGCCGCTGAAAATGGCATTGCGGTTCATCAGCAGGTGGTGCGCGGTGATGGTGGCGCCGATATTGGCTGGCGCGGCGGCGACAAATTCAGCCGCCTGGCGGGTGGTAATGTGCTCGAATACCACACGCAGATTCGGGAATTGCTTGGTCAGCGGCTTCATCACCTGCTCGATGAACACCGCCTCGCGGTCGAATACGTCGATCTCGCTATCGGTGACTTCGCCATGCACCAGCAGCGGCAGGCCGTGTTTTTCCATCTCCGCCAGCGTGGCGGCGCATTTGCCGAGCAGATCGGTAACACCGGCATCGGAGTTGGTGGTGGCGCCGGCCGGGTACAGCTTGACCGCGTGCACAAAGCCGATGGCACGGGCCTTGGCGATTTCCGCCGGGTCGGTGTTGTCGGTGAGGTACAGCACCATCAGCGGCTCGAATTGGCTGCCGGCCGGCAGCGCGTCGAGGATGCGCTGGCGATAGGCGCCGGCCTGCTCCACCGTGGTCACCGGCGGTTTCAGGTTGGGCATGATGATGGCGCGGCCGAACTGGGCGGCGGTGTCTTTGATCACATCCGCCATCGCCGCACCGTCGCGCACATGCAAATGCCAGTCGTCGGGGCGAATGAGGGAAAAACGGTCGGTCATGATGGGCATCCTGCCAGGCAAAGCGGCGATTATACGTCAGTGGTTCAGGGGTCGATCACCGCCCGGTCACGGCCCGCTTCCTTGGCCCGGTACAGTGCGAGGTCGGCGCGATGAAACGCGACATCGATCTCGGCATCGTCGGGGTGAAACAGGGTGGCGCCGATGCTAACGGTAAAAGACACTCTGGCAGGCTGGGCCAGCAGGGATTCGCTCAGCGCACGCCGGAATCGCTCGGCGAGGGCGGAGAGGTCGGTGGTGTCCAGCGCCAGGACGGCAAATTCTTCGCCGCCCAAGCGGGCGACCATATCGGCTTCGCGGGTATGCTTGCGCAACACATCGGCAAAGAAAACCAACACATCGTCACCGACAGCATGGCCATGCGTATCGTTGATGCGCTTGAAATGATCGATGTCGATCCATAGCAATGCGACGCTGGCCTTGCTGCGCCGCACCCGCGACAGTTCGCGGCTGGCGATATCGCAGAAATGCCGGCGGTTGGCAATGCCGGTGAGATAATCCCGGTCGGCAAGGTGTTGCAACTGTTGTTCGTGAGCGGATTTTTCCCGTAACAGGGCCCCCAGCAACCCGGCGCTGTAGACAATGCCAGCCAGGAAAACATTGAAGTAGTACTGGCCATCGCTGGCCCCTACCAGGCTGAAAAATGCTCCGCTCTGGCTCTGCGCTGCAAGCTGGACGGCGGCCAGCACCATCAGGCAGCTGATGACGGCTCCTTGGAGCTCGAAAATGGCCGTCGTAACCATGACCGCCAGATACAGCAACGATATGACCTGCAGCGCATGCATGGTTGCCGCCTGCTCGCGCAGGAACAGGTGCTGCAGCGCCAGGGCAAGCAGCAGACTGCCGCCGGCCAGTGTCAGCCATTGGCGTAGCGAGCGTTCGTTGCGCAGCGTGTCGACGAGAACCAGGATCGTGCTGCAGACCAGGGCTTCACATACCGATTTTTCCAGCGCCAGCCAGTCGAGCGATTCCAGCATCGGCTGCCAGGCAAAGGGCTCGTCGGTGGCCAGCACGAGCAGCGCCCACCCCAGACCGCGGCTCATCGGTTGCAACAGCAGCGAGATGACCAGCACCAGCATCAGGTAATCATGCGGGCCGGGCAGCGTCGGTGAAAACCGCAGCAGGCGCAGGCCCCACAGACCGCACAGCAGGATGGCGGCATTGGCCAATGCCGCCGACAGGGCATAAACCAGGCTGAAGTCGTTCAGCCACATCAGTGCAAGA
>CAZBWH010000018.1:0-47614 GCA_964495595.1 uncultured Burkholderiales bacterium
TAACTTCCGCTAACCGCGCTGCGACTGCGTCGCTGCAGAGAGGCCGAACTATACGTCCACCAAACCACCATGTCAAACAATTTTTTTCAAAAACAATTGCACCGCGTAGCGAAACAGACTCAACCATTTGTTGTTAAAGCAATTTAACAACAAGCACCCCGCAGTGCGGGGCGACGATTATTGGATCAAACTCAGCCGATCCATTTTCGAGCATTACGGAATATGCGCATCCAGCCGGCATCTTCACCCCAGTGATCAGGATGCCAGGACAACTGTACCGTTCGATGTGCCCGCTCTGGGTGGGGCATCATGATGGTGAAACGGCCATCGACAGTGGTTACGCCCGTGATACCTTTAGGTGAGCCGTTCGGGTTGTATGGATACGCCTCGGTTGCTCTCCCTTTATGATCAACATAACGTAAGGCAGCGACCACATTCTTTTGTGCGGCAGCACTGGAAAATTCAGCTCGACCTTCTCCATGAGAGACAACAATTGGCAATTTGCTTCCGGCCATGCCTTGCAAAAACAGAGAGGGGCTATCCAGTATCTCTGCCATCACTAACCGGGCCTCAAACTGCTCTGACTCATTACGCCCGAAATGTGGCCAAAACTCAGCGCCTGGGATAATGGACTTGAGGTTACTCATCATCTGGCAACCGTTACAAACCCCCAATGCAAACGTATCCCTCCGCTGGAAAAACGCCTCAAATTGCTCTCTTGCACGGCCATTGAACAGGATAGTCTTGGCCCACCCTTCTCCCGCCCCTAGCACATCACCATAGGAAAATCCGCCGCAAGCGGCCAAGCCCGTTACCTGCCTTAACGAGAACCGGCCGGCCAGAATATCGCTCATATGGACGTCCAGCGCTTCAAATCCCGCCTTGGTAAAGGCTGCAGCCATTTCACCCTGGCTGTTGACCCCCTGCTCCCGAAGAATGGCAACTCGGGGCTTGGCTCCATTGTTTATGAATGGGGCCGCAACATCCTGGGCAAGATTGAACGTCAATTCGACATATAGCCCCTTGTCGTTCTTGTCGAGAATACGGTCATATTCGGAATCGGCGCAGTCCGGATTATCACGCAGCCGTTGCATCTGATAACTGGTTTCTGACCAGGCTCGCTGCAAGACTGTGCGAGCCTCTTGAAATACGGTCTTGTTGTTACGTTTGATTTTCAGCTTATCATCCGAGGAAATCGATCCAATGACATACAATTCGCTGCGGATGCCGGCAGTAAAAAATGCGGCCATCACCGCCGAGGTGTCGGCGCGACGACACTGGATCACCGCACCCAGCTCTTCGTTGAACAAAACGCCCATGATGCGGCCATTCTCCGCTCGCAACACGTCCTCTGAGGTAACCTCCCCATATTCGCGCTCTGCACGACGACGCTCGAAACACAACTCGTCAATCTCAATATTCAACCCAACATGGCTGGCGAACATCATTTCGCACAAGGTAATAAACAAGCCGCCATCTGCACGATCGTGATACGCCAGCAATTTGCCGTCCCGATTCAGGCTCTGAATCACATTGAAAAACGCAACCAAGCGAGCGGGATTAACCACATCGGGATTGAAGTCACCGATCTGCTTATACACTTGGGCCAATGCAGATCCACCCAGGCGACACTTGCCGCCCCCCAGATCAATCAGAATCAAATCTGTGTCGCCAACATCCGTCCTCAACTCTGGAGTTAGCGTACGACGGACATCCTGAACCGGAGCGAACGCCGATACGATCAAAGACAGAGGCGAAGTAACCGACTTCAGCTGACCACGGTCCTGCCAGACCGACTTCATCGACAGCGAATCCTTGCCAACCGGGATACTGATCCCCAGGCTCTGCGACAATTCGGATACCGCCTGCACGGTATCGTAAAGCCTCGCATCCTCGCCCTCATGACCTGCAGCTGCCATCCAGTTGGCAGACAATTTGATATCTGAGATCTGGGCAATATCGGCGGCAGCGATATTGGTAATGGCCTCACCGATCGCCATCCGACCCGATGCTGGGCCACTGATCAAGGCCAGCGGCGTACGCTCCCCCATGGCCATTGCTTCACCACAATGCGCAACATATCCCATTGCGGTCACGGCAACATCCGCCACAGGTATCTGCCAGCGCCCTACCATCTGATCGCGAACCGTGAGTCCACCCACGGTACGATCACCGATGGTAATCAGAAAAGATTTGTCAGCGACGGCAGGCAATCGAAGCACCCGCAATGCAGCCTCTTCCAGGTTGAGAGTCGACGAATCGAACCGCGGCAACTCTAGCTCCTTGCGCACTACATCCCGCAGCATTTTGGGTGGTTTGCCCAGCAGCACCGACATTTCCATTTCGACCGGCTTGTTTCCGAACAATTCATCGGCGACTTCCAGACGCTCCTCCTGCGTGGCGACTCCCAACACTGAATACGGGCACCGCTCGCGCTCGCAGATAGCCGCGAAACGCGCCAAATCCGGCTCCTGAATCGCCAGGACATAACGCTCCTGTGATTCGTTGCACCAGATTTCCTTGGGCGACATCCCCTTCTCCTCGATTGCAATCCTGCGCAGCTGAAGGCTTCCGCCCCGGCCAGAGCCGTGCACCAGCTCTGGCATCGCGTTCGATAATCCGCCAGCGCCCACGTCATGAATAGACAGGATCGGGTTTGATTCACCAAGCTGCCAACAGCGGTCAATCACCTCCTGCGCCCGCCTTTGGATTTCAGGATTGCCACGCTGCACGGAATCGAAATCGAGATCGGCCGTATTGATCCCTGCGTCCATCGACGAAGCTGCACCGCCCCCCATGCCGATCAACAACCCTGGGCCACCCAACTGAATCAAAAGCGCGCCAACCGGCAATGCCTGCTTGTGCACCTGGAGCTCATCGATATTACCCAATCCGCCAGCAATCATGATCGGCTTGTGGTAGCCGCGCATTTCTCCACTCACCCACTCTTCGTAGGTACGGAAGTACCCGGCAAGGTTCGGGCGGCCAAATTCGTTATTGAAGGCTGCGCCGCCAATCGGACCATCAAGCATGATCTGCAACGGACTGGAAATACGTTCCGGGCGACCGTAACTTTGTTCGACAGCCTCTTTGCCATCGTATCGCTCCCAAGGCTGGCAAAAGCCGGGAATATTCAGATTCGACACAGAAAACCCGGTCAGACCGGCCTTAGGCCTGGAACCCCGGCCCGTCGCACCTTCGTCGCGTATCTCTCCCCCTGAGCCGGTTGCCGCACCGGCAAACGGGGAAATGGCCGTTGGATGATTATGGGTTTCAACCTTCATCAGGATATGGGTCGGCCGTTGCTGCCAAATCCACTCGCCAGTCTGAGGATCGGGCTGCAGACGATCGACCGTAGCTCCGGCAATTACCGATGAGTTATCCGAATAGGCAACCAAGGTCCCTTCCGGGTGAGCTTTGTGCGTTTCCTTGATCCAATGGAACAGGCTCTTTTCCTGAGCCTTTCCGTCGATGATGAAATCAGCGTTGAATATCTTGTGCCGGCAATGCTCGGAATTGGCCTGAGCAAACATCATCAACTCGACATCGGTCGGATTGCGGCCAATTTCCAGGAAACTATCGAGGAGATAATCCATTTCGTCAGCGCTCAGGGCTAATCCCAACTGGTTATTGGCCTGAGTGAGCGCATCACGCCCTCCGCTGAGGACATCGACCGACGCCAGCGGCTGTGGATCAATATGCTGAAACAGTCTTTCTGCGTCTGCAAAACCATCGAAAACCGACTCGGTCATCCGATCATGCAGCAATGGCAGAATGATGCGGCGATCCGCCTCGGACAATTTACCGGAGGCCTTCTTGACAAATACTGCAACGACCCGCTCTACACGGTTTACGCTGGATAGCCCTGCGTTATGCACAATATCGGTTGCTTTGGATGACCAAGGCGAGATAGTGCCAATTCGTGGCGAAATCAGCAGCATTTCACCCATTTCACCCGCCGCATCTGCCTTGTGGCCGTAAGTCAACAACTGGCTCAGCGCCGATTGCTCCTCTGCGGACAAGGGTTCAGCGATTTCAGCAAAGTGCCAGTATTCGGCATAGATATGTTGGATTTCTGCTCCGGCCTCGGCAAATACACGCAACAATTTTTGCAAACGAAACGAAGAAAGCGCACTACCGCCGCGCAGCTTGATGACTTGAGCCATGGAACTCCCAACCGATTGATTGCAGGTCTATCAGAAAGGGTGCAATGATACCCCATTCAGCAAGGAGAGATAATAACGCGCACGCCAACAGGAACATCCGTGGGTGATCGAACCGTCAGATGGACTGGCGCATGGCTGTTGCGAAAAGGGAAACACAGATGAAGCAGACAAGGTCGGAATATGCCACACTGGGAGGCGGGTGCTTCTGGTGCACTGAAGCCGTTTTCAGGCGCGCACCGGGCGTCCTTGAGACGGCTTGCGGGTATTCCGCAGGCTCCATGAAAAGCCCGGACTACCAGGCAGTCTGCTCTGGACGAACCGGCCACGCAGAAGTGATCCAGCTGCAGTTTGATCCAGAAATCATCAGTTACCCACAGTTACTGGATATATTTTTTGCTATCCATGATCCAACCGCCCCGCATCGACAGGGAGCGGATATCGGGACACAATATCGTTCGATCATCCTGTACAACTCGACCGAACAACACGATGCCGCTTTCGCCGCTATCATCGAGCAGACAAAACAACGGCAATGCCCGGTCGCCACTGAATTAGAAGCTGCCAGCCACTTCTATCGCGCAGAAGACGCACATCAAGATTACTACGGACGCCACCCTGACCAACCGTATTGCAGAGCAGTTATCCTACCCAAGATCAGCTATCTGAAGGACGTTGGCCGAGCGGAGAAGGGGCCGGAAACACCGGCGGGCAACGATAACGAATAGTGACCGCGCTGGTATGCGCCTCTCCCGCCGCTATCAGGATGCCGCTGGATGCCACGTTCCCACACTCCACGCAAATCATCTGGCGAAAAGCCTCCGCATCCATATCTTCCAGCGATGCGGCTTTCTCCCGCCAGGGGTTCCATACCACAGCACTGGCACAGTGTTCGCTCTGGATCAGGAGCTCAGACCCTGTCAGCGAATCGCGCAGCGAGTACTCCCCCCCCGCATCCGGAAACACTGAATCACAGGCCTGGAGCACTCTGAGCGGACCCTGCTGCAGCAAATCCGACCGCCCCAGCAGCTTGTCAATATAAGGGCGTCCATCCAACCCGGTCAGCGAGGCATGTGCGACATCGCTGACTGGAAAATAGCCGTGAAAAGCGTAGCTCATGGACATTGGCACGCTATCCAGATTGACGACACAGAAATCCACACGCATCGACGCCCCCAACTGGAATGTCAACGATGCCTCGAAGCTGTGCGGCCACAGCGCTCGAGTATCTGCGCTATCGCTCAACTGGAATCTGACAATCCAGGCATGTTCTTCCGGCCATAGGCCAGTGAGACGCCAGGGTACGTTGCGGGCAAAGCCATGAGCCGGTCGGTCAGGCGTGTCAGCCGGGCCGAACCAAGGCCAGCAAAGCGGCAGTCCGCCACGGATCGCCCGGCCCGGATGATCAAATGCCTTGCCCGAAAGCCAGAAAACAGGCGGCTGCCCGCGAAATCGCAATTGCAGCAGCTGCGCGCCCTGCAGGCAAAACCTTGCGCAGACGTCGTCAGCCACCAACTCCAGCATGATCAGTCCGCCCTCGGTGCGCCAGAAGCGAACCTGCTCGTATGCCTGAAAACGTGCCTGGTAGTCCTCAAGCGTCTGCATGAGCCACGCCAAACATCCCGAACTGGCGGCAACGAAGGGGGAATGATGCCGAATTATTACAGCAAGAGGTCATGACGTTACCGAATCTGTCCAAGCCAGAAAAACCCAGACCTTACCTTGAGCCCAGACCCGAAACCATTCGGGAATGCCCTATGGCGCAGCCGGCAAGGCAACCATCATGGGAAAGAAGCATTCAGGTAATAGGCGCCATTGGCGGCCGGGCGGCCAGCCAGCGAAAGCAATGGCTTGAGCGCCTCGCTTGACGAGCGTGGCTGCAACTCCAGGCGGACGGAGGTACCTCTCCCCGGATGCCAGTGACCACTCCCTTGCACGCCCAACTCACCTTGCTCGGTACGAAGTGTGCCACGCAGCCCCTGGCGGACCGGGGAAAGAAGCAAATGGTAGGTCCCCAGCGCCGGCAAAGCCACCAGGTCCGATCCGGCATCATGCAAGCGCAGGGACATATCACCAGCAGGCGGCTCTGCTCCAATCGAGAATCCCGTACTCTGCAGCGCAAGCGTTCCTCGCATCCGATAGGTCTGCAGCGCCGGGCGAAATGCTACCAAGCCATCCACAGGAAAAGAAAAACCATTGGAACGAATGGTTAATTGCTGCAAGGCAGGCGACGTTTCCAGATCAAGAAAGTGGCGTGAATCGGACAGCCGCAATTCCAATCTGCCAACCAGCAGCCGCCAGCCTCCGAGCTGCCAGGAAACCTGCCCCAGCAGCGGCTTCTTTGTCCAGCGCAATTCGGTCATTTGCCCACGCCAGATCGTACCACCCGCCACATCAAGCTCCAGGCGGCCATGGCTGATTCGCTCCAGAAACGGTGGCAACACCGTTGCCGGAATCCGGATCACGAGACAAAGCAGCAATGACAAGACCCCGACCACTACCAGTCTCGAGGATTTCAATGTCCAAATTCCACCAAAACACGCACCTTGCCGGCACTTGGCTCCGCAACAAGATCGGCCATTTCCACTTGCCAGCCATTGCGCCGCATCGAATCGGCAAACGCCAGCCACTTAGCGAAATCGATGGACAAGAACTGTAGCCGGATTCGCTGGCTTCCCTGGAGCTGAGCCGACGGCACGTCAATCGATGCAGCCTTGGCAGCTTGATTCACGGCGATCTCGGCCGACATGGCACTGGCCGAGGAGGGCCGCACTGTCTGCACCAATTGCCGAATCTGAGCCAGCGACTGCGCCTGGCGAGGCACGACTCGCAACAACCTTGCCCGTGCGTCGAGCAAGGGCTGCCAGATGACGGCGTACAGCACCATCACCAGAACGGCAATAGCACCTCCGAGCACGATCTGCCGTTCGCGTACCGACAGTTCGAGCCAATAGGCCCGCAGCCGCTCCATTATCCACCTCGCTTGATAATCAGCTCCCAACTGGTGCCGGACTCGATTGCACGCTGCTCGACAGCCAGCCCTGCCGCTCTGAGACGACCGGCCAATGCATCAAGCTGCGCCCCTTCAACTGCAGCCACCCGAATGGCCATTCCACCCGAAGAGAATCGCAAAGACTCCAGCCGTGCGGGAGCGACGAGCGGAGCGATCTGCTCAGCCATCGACAGAAATCCACCTTGATTCGTTTTAGCCTGCAGAGCGCGTTGAACTTGCGTCACCGGGTCGATCAACGGGCCGGCAGTAATGACTCTACGCGCAGCCAGCTCGACTTCGCGCTCCAGTGCACGTGATTGCCGCGACAGCATCCACCAGTCAGCCACCACGCCCAGCGCAGCAACCAAGGCCAGCAAACCGGCAAGAATAGCGGGCACACGCACCTGCGGCCAGTCTATTCGGGAAAGGGCGGAATGGCCAAACCCCTGCTGCAGCAAATTGACACGCTCAGGGCACAGCGACGCACTGCGCCAATCCCAGCCAGCCCTCCACTCGACAGGCACCGGACCTTGGGCAGCCCATGCTGCCTGCTCCGCACCATCAACACCTGCAGGCAAATGCACCAGCAGCTTTTCGGGTGGCGTGGATGATTTCCTGAGAGCCAGCGAAAGGGAAACCGGCCACTGCTCGGCATCGGCAGCAAAGCGTACAAGACCCGAAGGAGTGCGCACAACGATGTCAGACTGAATCACGGCACCCTGCCAGACAGTCGTATCAATCGGCAGGCAATCGGCCTCGCTGAATACCGCTGTTGGGCGAACGCCGTTTGTAGTCAGCAGCTTGAGAGATGCAGCCAGCCAATCCCGAGCAACCATGGCAACAGGCCAGCCAAAGGCAGTACAACGTGCGGCCGCTGCAATATGGCATTGCTCGGGAGGCAGCAAAGACCGGTCTTCCAGACAAAAGGGAAGTAACTTGGGCAAATTACGACGCTGGGATTCGGGAATATCGAGCCAAGCGAGCAGCACACGATCTGCTGGCAAAAGCACCTCTACCCGTCGCGCATTCAGCCACTTGGCAGGAACGGACGCCCCTGAGCCCTGCTCCAAGAGAAGATGATCCTGACCCAAGGCGACCCAATGACATGGATCGCCAGCCAGCGCATTATCTGCAGAAAAGAAAATCCGAAGCGAGTGCAAAGAAGCTATTTGGTATTGATCAACACTCGGGAGCGGGTGCCAGACCAATCCATCCCTCCGCCAGCCAAACCACCTAGCGAATTACCGCCAAACAGGTTGGTGTTGCTGTTATTGCCCTGGCCGACCTTCATGTTGGCATCGCCACCGCTTCCAGCCATCACGTCACGCCATCCATCCCGTGAGGCATCGTAGTTGGGCAGCTGCTGACGGTCAAGCAGGTTCCGGTCGGTATTTTCCTTGTTGACGAAGTCGTTGGTTCCCGCAGCAGACTGGCGAAGCGAGGAACGCATTTCGGCCAGTTCTTCTTCCGATTTTTTCTTGTCAGCTTCTGTCGTACGGTAAGTAAAGATACCGTTATTGTTGAGGCCGGAGACATCGGACAGGGAAGAGTCATCCATCGGCATGACATCTGCCCACACATTGCCGGCAACAAACGCGGCAGCCAAACTGCCGATCATGGAAATACGAAAAGTTTTCATCCTCAGGTTCCCCTCTTGACGGAACGGGTTGCTTCCAGCCGTTGTAAGTCATTTTGTGGCTGTTTCGTCATTGTACAAGCACTGCCCGAAAAGAAAAATACCATTTGAATATTATTGTCAAGATTGGGGGAGTCGCTCTGACCAATCACTGCGCCGCAACCATTCGATTTGCGGAAATCCCTGCTCCGGCCGATGCAGCAAGGCCGTCAGCGCGACCGTAACCGACCCGAACTGCGCATGGGTCGCCGCCTCGAAATAGCGGGTACTGACATCAATGGTGCCTTCGGCAAGCTGTGCCTTCAGGTCATCGGGCAAGTCCTGGCGAAACCGGTCTACTGTTTCGTAAGGCTGGCTTTGGCTGCGGCGAACCAATTCTGCGGCCATTTCGGGAGATAGACCAGGCAGCACCGCTCGCAACACTTGCGGCGTCGTGAAGTTGATGTTGACCGCCGTCGGCTTGGGCAGGATGCAGACGAACGGAGCAAGCTGCTCAACGATACCAGGAGAAAAACCACGTACACGATACAGGTTTTTCAGTTCGACCAATCGCTGGTTTGCAAGCCGGTAAGGAGATGCCAAAGCCAGATAGAAGCTATCTTCCGCTCCTGCGCCAAAACTGACCTCACTATTGCTGTCCAGCCAGTCCAGCAAGTAGTCAGCCAACTCGGGCGGCAACTGCAGCTGAACCAGCAGCCGGCGGAAAGCAGCAACACCTGAAGGTGATGACTGGCCGGCGGAGTCGATCAAGTTGTTAAGATTAAACCGGCCCTGCAAGTCACGCACAACCCCTCCGGCAGCCCCCTGTTCGACTGGAATACTCTGAATGGGCACTGCCCACGCTTCGCCTGGATGATCATAGGGCACCTGCCCGCGCTTCGCGTCGTTGTTAAGTTCGTTGCGGATCAGATTAAGTGCGGCCCGAGCAATTCCCTTGGCCTGAGCCAGATGCGTTTGGTTCTCTACTGTTCGAAGCCAGAGCTGCTGCCGCCATGCCAGAAAACCGGCAATTGACGTTACCAGTGCAACGACCAGCAAGGCGGTGATAATGGCAACGCCGCTCTGCTGCATTTTCATTGGAGCGCCACCACCCGCCTGACCTGCCCACCAGCCGGCAAGGTCAACCTGATCTGCACCGCACGCGGCAATGCCGAGGCATTTGCGTCAGGCTCCCATTTACTTTCCCAGATGCCTTGCTCGGTCAAGTACACCAGTTCAAATCCTTTGATGCCATGCAGCAAGACATGCACAACCGGGGTGGCCCGCGGCGCCAGATCCAGAGCCGGCCACTGCAACAATTCAAGCTGGCCATCCTGCAGCCGGTAGCCGACATGGCTCATGTCTGCAGCAAGGCCGGTGCTGCCGCCAGCCCCCATGCGGATCAAGCTCAGATGAACGTCATCCGGCCCAGCAAGCTGAGGCCGCCCAATCATTGCCGGTCGGCGGGTACCAAAACTATCAAGCCAGGTTCGATTGACCGACTGGCTGATGTCCTCCTCCATCCGTCCCAGAACCAGGGTAAGCTCCCGCCACTGCCGGCTTTCGGCCTCCAGATGATCACGCACGGACAGAATGCGGTTCAAGCCGCTGTAGGCCATGGCTGACATGACGGCAAAAACAACCAGCGCCACCAGCAGCTCCAGCAGGGTAAAGCCACGGTCTTGGGCGAGCATTCGGGCTGGCGAGTGCGAGGCCGTCGATATCGGCCAGCCTTGCCGGTGAGCGAATCCACCGCGAATATCGAAGACAGTTGCACTGCTCACCGCCCACCTCTGTGGCGTGTGATCGCGATACCGGCCCGACAGGCCGCTAGCGGATAAGGGCAAGGTATCCGACAAGTCGAGCCGATGCATAATCTGTCTGTTGGTTGGCAAAAACACTGATTTCGATACGACGAAAGCGGGTATTGGGCGTACCGCTGACGTCTTCCCGCCACTGGAATCTGACGCCCGCCATGTCCTCCCTGCCTTCCTGTGACCCCAGCTCGGGGAAATCTCGCCGGGCGATATGCTCCTGCAAGCGGTTCTGGGCCACCCAACCGGCCAGCAAGTGATCCCTGAGTGTTGCGCTACTGTCGATCAACGTCCCGGTTGCCCGCATGGCAGCCCCCAGGGCAACCGCCAGAATGGCCAGCGCCACCAGGATTTCGACCAGAGTAAATCCCCTACTGCGGTTCATTTGCCTGAGGCTTTCCGGAAGTGACTCGACCCAACACATCTGATGACAGCTCTACCTGGCTACCCGCCCCCGTCAGAACGATGCGAAACAGCTCATTGACTCCGGATGGCTGAAACAGCAACTTGCCGTTTTCGTCCTGCCGCTGCAGGTTGACGGTCACTTCGGCCACCTGCAGTTCATCGGGCAAGCGCCTTGGCCGAAGCTGCTCGATATCATCCAGCGAGTGCCACTGACCGTCATGCCGCCAGAATCGATAGCCATTGCGGTCATGCGACCAGGCCAGCGTTTCGCTGCGCGCAACCGACTCGTCGCGGGCAGACTCCAGCAACAGGGCCAACCGCTGCCCCTCTTGCTCCAGCTTCTGGCTGGCCGAGGGCTCAAGCCGGACGGACACCAGCGACAAGACCACGCCGATAATCACCAGCACGATCAGCAGCTCGAGCAGCGTAAACCCCCGCGGGTCTGGCCGGTAGCACCACATCTAGCCATTCCAGGAGCCGATATCCGCATCGGCCCCCTCTCCCCCGGCCACTCCGTCAGCACCGTAGCTGAATACATCCACCTCGCCTTTGACACCGGGATTGAGGTACTGGAAATCACGACCCCAAGGGTCCTGAGGCAATTTATCCAGATAGCCACCGGTCTTCCAGTTTCCCGGAACAGGCGCTACGGTCGGTTTTTGCACCAAGGACTTCAGTCCCTGCTCGGTCGAGGGATAGCTGCCGTTATCGAGCTTGTACAGCTTGAGCGCCTGCGAAAGTGCTGAAATATCATGCCGCGCGGCCACGGCACGTGCCTCGTCGGGCCGCGACATGATCTTGGGGACCACCAGCGCGGCCAGTACGCCAAGAATCACGATGACCACCATGATTTCGATCAGGGTAAAGCCGCGCTGCAGCCTGGCATGGGAAACACCTCTCATATTGTTCCTTTTTCTATTTGACCAATTGATTCATTTCAAACACCGGCATCAGGATGGCCATCACGATCAACAGCACCACCCCGCCCATTACCAGAATCATCAAGGGCTCCAGCAGGCCGGTCAGGGTAGCGACCCGGTTCTCCAGTTCCTGCGACTGCTGGGCCGCGGCACGCTCGAGCATATATTCCAGCCGGCCACTGGCCTCACCACTTGCAATCAGATGAATCAGTACCGGCGGAAATACCTTGCTGGCGCCGAGTGCCTTGGCCAGACTGACTCCCTCGCGCACCTGCCGGGCCGACTCGCTGATTGCCTGACGCTGCGCCCGGTTGATCACCACACCGGCGACATGCTGCAACGCCAGCAGCAGAGGAACCCCACTACCTACCATGATTGCCAGTGTGCTGGCCAGTCTGGCCGTGTTGACACTACCGATGAGTCGGCCCGCCAAAGGCAGAGTGAGCAAGCGCCGATCGACCCACAGGCGAAAGGGATCCCGACGCAATGCGTGACGGAAGGCAAAAAAGACACCGACACCAATGATGAGCGAAGGCAGTGCACCCACCTTGACGGCCGCAGAAAGGGCCAGCAGGCCGCGAGTCAGCAGCGGCAATTGCTGGTGGGTATTCTGGAACACATTGACAACTTGAGGCACGACGTAAGTCAGCAAACCGCCTACCACCAGCACCGATACACCGCTGATGATCGCCGGGTAGATCATCGCCAGCATGATCTTGCTGCGCAACAGTTGATTGGACTCAATGTAGTCAGCCAGCCTGCGCATCACTTCGGGTAACTTACCTGATTCTTCGCCGGCAGCGACCAGCGTTCGATACAAGTCAGGAAAGATTCTCGGGTAGTCGCTCAACGCCCTCGACAAGGACACCCCGGCCATGATTTCACTACGAACAGCAGCCATCACCTCCCGCTCTCGCGTTCCTTCTGACTGCTCCACCAACACCTGCAGCGCCTGCTCAATCGTCAGGCCCGCATCCAGCAACGTCGACCATTGTCGCGTCAGCATCGCCAACTGAGCGAGCCCGATTCCGGCACGGCTACGTGAGGAAGTCTCGCCCGAGGCCGCTTCGCCGGAAATCTCGTCCAGGCGCTGAACCATCAACCCGGTGTCGCGCAATTGCTGCCGCGCCAGTCGTGCATTATCGGCATCCAGCACCCCACGGTGCAGTTTTCCGGTAGCAGGCTCCAGCGCTTCGTACTTGAATCCGGGCATAGCAAATCTTCAGGAAATGGGCCGCCGTATTCTTGACCAGCACCGCGCCATTGGCAAGCGCCAGCAGCTCGCCCGGTAAGACAATGGCATTTTTTGCTTTATATGGCTGTCGGCAACCATTAGAATGCCGGGCACCAATGTTGAAGGATTCCTGCAGAATGCGCCAGCGTGCCATCGCCGTAGATGAAAAACTTGCCAAACGCCAATCCATTCTGCGTGCCGCGCGTCAGCTCTTTCAGCAAAACAGCCGTGAATTACCCTCCGTCAGCCGGATCGCTGAAGCTTCTGGGCTGGCAAAAGGTACGGTATATCTGTACTTTCGCACCAAGGAAGCCATTTTTCTGGCGCTTCTGGACGAGCAATTTCATCATTTGCTCGATCAGGTACAGGCCATGCTCAGACCCCCTCTGACAGCGACCAGCCCCCTCATCGACACCTTTCTGCAAGGCTATCTGACATTCCTACAGCAGGAGCCGGCTTTCCTCCGACTGGCCGCGATGAGCAACAGCGTCATTGAACAAAACCTGGATTCCGAGTCGGCAGTTGATTTCAAATCGCGGCTTACCGATAAACTGCAGGCAATCGGCAAACAACTGGAACAGCTCGCCCCACAGCTTACCCCTGGAGACGGCGCGACGGTGCTGTTGCGGGTGTACGCTCTGACCATCGGGCTATGGCAAATGCTCGACTGGCCGGACAACATGCTTAGCCACCTGAACCAGCATGACAAGCTCAGGCTGCTGCGCCCCGATTTTTTCTCCGAACTGCCGGTCGCACTTGCCCAATACCTGAATGGCGCACTGATCCAGCGCTGACCAAGGCGTGGCTGAATCGGGGCTCAGTGCGACATCCGGGAAAAGAAAGCCAAGGGCCCCGCTGAGGTTATCCCAAGGTGAAAGACCGGCAGTTGTGTTTTACTGGCCAGCAGCTTCTCGGCAGCGGCGGGGTTTTGCTGCATCAGGCGGCGAAACAACAGAGCCTCCTCCTGGCTGCGGATGATTTCGTGCAATACCTCGATCTCCTTGAACCCCTCAACCAAGCGCGTGTTGGAAGCGATCAGCGCTTCGACTGCGGATTTGTCGGGATGGTCTCCTGCCACGCAGACCTCACCACGGGCTCCGCTTTGCAAGTTGATCGCCGGCGGGATGACCACTCCCAGATCCCGCAATAGCCTGGCGAAATATCGACCGTAATGCAGCACCGACTCTGCGGCCTTGCTGCGGACATCACTGAGATACAACTCTTGCTTTGCCGGATCGCCGATCAGCCTGACAACGGCATCCAGCGCGCCTGGCACATCATTTTCCTCCGGCCGGGTCTTGCCGTACATGATGCAATCTCCACTGACACGGGCACACCGAACGGGCTACCGGCAAGGCCACCAGCAAGATGGCAACACGTTCAGCACACCCCGTTACCATCCCTGGACATGATGTTGGTCTTTTTGGTACTGGTTAACGGGTATGCCAGCACGCCTTCATGAAGTCTAGCTATCCGGAGTAATGAATCCGGTTGATTTTGTGAATTTCTACTGACCTTCCAATAGCTTGAGTTCATAAAGCAGCTCCAGAGCGGCTTTGGGGGACAATTCATCCGGATGGATCCCGGCCAGTCGCACACGCAATGGATCGTGGTCACGCGAGACCGGCTCGGGCTCCCAGGCCGGCGCAGCGGCAAACAGATCCCCTTGCATGGCATGGCCGATGCTTTGCTGCTCCAGTTGCTGCAAATGGCGTCTGGCAGCCCGGATCACTGGCGCCGGGACGCCAGCCAATTGCGCAACCTGAACGCCGTAACTCTGACTGGCCGGGCCGTCCTGCACTGCATGCAGGAAAATGATCCGGTCTTTATGTTCGACGGCATCCAGATGGACGTTGGCCACCTGCGGATACTCGGCAGACAGTCGGGTCAGCTCGAAATAATGAGTAGCAAACAATGTCGCCGCCTGGTTGCGCTCCAGCAACTGACGAGCAATCGCCCAGGCCAGCGCCAGGCCATCGAATGTCGACGTACCCCGGCCGACCTCATCCATCAGAACGAGGCTGTCTGCTGTAGCATGGTGGAGAATATTGGCGGTTTCCGTCATTTCCACCATGAAGGTGGAACGGCCGCCGGCAAGGTCATCCGACGCGCCAATGCGGGTGAAAATACGGTCGACCCGGCCGATCCTGGCCTCGGCTGCAGGCACAAACGAGCCGCAGAACGCCATCAGGGTGATCAGGGCTGTCTGGCGCATGTAGGTGCTCTTTCCGCCCATGTTCGGGCCTGTGATCAACAGCAATTTGCGGCCCTGGTGGAGCTGGGTATCGTTAGCGATAAAGCGGTCGATCTGTTGTTCAACCACCGGGTGACGCCCCTGCCGGATATCGATACCCTGATCTTCGTACAATTGCGGCCGCACATATCCATACAGCAATGAACGCTCGGCAAAACAACATAGCACGTCCAGCTGAGCCAGATTCCCTGCCAACTGCTGCAGGAATGGCACGTGGCACTGCAACTGTTCCAGCAGGTCTTCATACAAGCGTTTTTCGAGCGCCAGAGCCCGCTCTTGCGCGGACAGCGCCTTGTCTTCAAAGGTTTTCAGCTCTGGCGTAATGTAACGCTCGGCATGCTTAAGCGTCTGACGTCGACGATAGTCGTCCGGCACGTTTTCAGCTTGTGCGCGACTGACCTCAATGTAAAAGCCATGCACCTTATTGAATTCGACTTTCAATGTTGCGATTCCGGTGCGCGCCTTTTCCCGCGCCTCCAGATCTGCCAGATACTGGCCACAATCGGTCTGGATTGAACGCAGTTCATCCAGTTCCTCGCTATAGCCACCGGCAATCACGCCACCATCGCGCAGCATGACGGATGGCTCCGGGAGAATGGACCGAACCAACATACCCTGTGCCGCACACGGTGTTGCCAATAGCGAGCGGATTTGCCGCAAACTATCCGACGTATCATCACCCAGCAGCGCCACGACAGCGGGCAGCTGCACCAGCGTATCGCGCAGGCCGGACAAATCACGCGGCCGGGCACTGCGCAATGCAATCCGGGCATTAATGCGCTCAATATCAGCCATCCTGCGCAACAACCCGCGCAGATCATCCAGCGTTGCCTGTTCACGCAGTGCCTCCACTGCCTGCAGCCTGCTTTCGATGACGCCGCGATCGCGCAGGGGATGATGCAGCCAGAACCGCAACAACCGCGACCCCATGCTTGATGCACAGCTATCCAGCGTCGAGAGCAGACAGGGCGATGTCTCGTTGCGAATGGTTTCGGTCAGTTCAAGGTTTCGGCGGGTGGCGGCGTCCAGGGTCAGATATTGATCTGCTGACTCACGGATCAGAGCTGTTACATGTGGCAATGCGCTGCCCTGGGTTTGACGGGCATAATCCAGCAGAGCACCCGCAGCACCCAGTGCCACCGTCAGATCGTCGCAACCAAAGCCGCTCAAATCATGGGTGCCAAAATGCAGGGTCAGGGTTCGCCTGGCACTGTCCGGGTCAAACTGCCAGGCGTGCAATCGACGACAAGGCGCAGCCAGCGAATCCAGCACCGGCAACGACAGCTCGTCGGGCAACAGAATCTCTGCCGGTCGAATACGATCCAGCTCCGACAGCAGATGATCGACCTGCGTCTCCAACACCCGGAATGAGCCGGCAGACAACGAGAGCCAGGCAAGTCCCAAGCGTCCTCGCCTGACATTCAGCGCGAGCAGCAGATTGTCGCGTCGCTCATCGAGCAATGCCGTATCAGTCAAAGTGCCAGGAGTGACCACACGAACGACCTTACGCTCCACCGGGCCCTTGCTGGTTGCCGGATCGCCGATCTGCTCACAGATGGCCACCGACTGCCCAAGCTTGACCAGTCTGGCCAGGTAACCTTCCGCCGCATGGTGGGGCACACCCGCCATCCGGATAGGCTGCCCCCCTGACGTGCCTCGGGTAGTCAAGGTGATGTCGAGCAAGCGTGCCGCCTTTTCGGCATCTTCGTAAAACAGCTCGTAAAAGTCACCCATTCGGTAAAACAGCAGCTTGTCCGGATGGTCAGCTTTCAGCCGCAGGTATTGCAGCATCATGGGAGAGTGGGAAACGGTCGTCATGGCAAGCCATCACAAGTAAAAAACGGCAAGGAAGCTCCTTGCCGCTTTGAGGGGTTGATATCCGGAATCAGCGCTTCAATGCATCAGTCAGATGAGGCGATACCACTTGCAGGATCTGGGCAAAGATTTTCGGAGAGCCAGCAATGACATGGCCGCTTTCGAGATAGTTCTCATTGCCAGCAAAGTCGGCAACCAACCCGCCAGCCTCCTGAACCAGGAGCACGCCCGCAGCGATATCCCACGGGCTGAGCCCGAGTTCGAAAAAGCCGTCGAAATGGCCACTGGCCACAGCAGCCAAGTCCAACGCAGCGGCGCCAGGGCGACGAATGCCGGCACAGCGCGGCAACAAGTCTTTCAACATGCCAAGATAGGCGTCGACATGCTGGAAGTCGCGGTATGGAAAACCGGTGCCGATCAATGCATCCTGCAGGTTTACCCGCTTGGTGACACGGATACGCCGGTCGTTGAGGAAAGCACCCACGCCGCGGCTGGCGGTATACAGATTGTTGTTGACCGGATCGTAGATGACTCCCTGAGAAACCGTGCCGTTATGACGCAATGCAATTGAAATGGCGTACTGCGGAAATCCGTGCAGGAAATTGGTCGTACCGTCAAGCGGATCGATGACCCACTGGAATTCGGAATCACCTCGCGATCCACTCTCTTCGGCCAGAATGGAATGGGTAGGATAGGCATCGAGCAAGACTTCGACGATGGCTTGCTCGGCAGCACGATCAACTTCAGAAACGAAGTCATTTTGCTGTTTGCGCTCGACCTTGATCACGTCCAGATTGTTGGAAGCGCGATTGATGACCGAACCGGCACGACGGGCGGCTTTCACCGCAGTGTTGAGCATCGGGTGCATGGAGACTCCAGGGCAGGCCAGAATGGCCTGCGGCAATAAGGAACAAGGCTGGGTTGCCGGATTAAGCGAAACATTATATCTGAATTCGGTCCCAACCATCGCCAACGCAGGCGAACCACAGGGCACTCGCAGCAGGGCGTTCGCTCATGCCGAGCGGCGCCCCGGTAGCGACAGCGAGATCAAACTCGCCCGGCCACCCACTCCACAACGCCCTGCAAAGCCTTGGCGAGGTTTTCAGGCTGTGTGCCACCAGCCTGCGCCATGTCCGGGCGACCTCCGCCCTTGCCGCCGACCTGCTGCGCAACAAAGTTGACCAATTCGCCGGCTTTGACCCTACCCGTGGCATCGGCGGTCACACCTGCGACCAGACTGACCTTACCGTCCGCAACGGCTGCCAGCACAATGGCAGCCGTGCCAAGTTTGTCTTTCAGCTTGTCCAGCGTCTCGCGCAAGGTCGCCACGTCAGCCCCCTCCAGCCCGGCCGCCAGCACCTTGATGCCGTTGACGTCTTTCGCCTGGTTCACCAGCTCGTCACCCTGGCTGGATACCAGCTTGCCTTTCAGCTTGGCCAGCTCTTTTTCCAGTGCCTTGACGTTATCCTGCATCTGCGCGATACGGCTGACCAGTTCGCCAGGCTGGGCCTTGAGCACACCGGCAACTTCTTTCAGCTCACGCTCCTGTTGCCGCACCACGGCCAGCGCACCTTCACCGGTAACGGCCTCGATACGGCGCACACCTGCAGCCACGCCACCTTCGGCAACAATCTTGAAGAAGCCGATGTCGCCGGTGCGATGCACGTGGGTGCCGCCACACAATTCGGTCGAAAAATCGCCCATCTTCAGCACACGTACTTCGTCGCCGTACTTCTCGCCGAACAGCGCCATGGCGCCAGTCTTGATCGCATCGTCGTAGCTCATCAGCGTTGCCGACACTTCGTAGTTGGCGGCAGCAACGTGATTCACGATTGCTTCGATACGGGCGATTTCTTCGGCAGTGACGGCTTGCGGATGAGCAAAGTCGAAACGGGTGCGTTCATGGTTGACCAGCGAACCCTTCTGGCTCACGTGTTTACCCAGCACTTCGCGCAGTGCCGCGTGCAGCAAGTGCGTTGCCGAGTGATTGCGAGCGGTTGCCAAACGTTTGTGCAGATCAATGGTGGCCTGCACGTCGTCGCCAACCTTGATTTCGCCGCGCGACAAGGTGCCTTTATGGCCAAATACGCTGGCCTGGATTTTTTGCGTATCGACTACGTCGAACAGCGCATCCAGTCCGCCGGTGGCAGAAATTTCGCCCAGATCGCCAACCTGGCCGCCTCCTTCGGCGTAGAACGGCGTGTTATCCAGCACCACCACGCCTTCTTCACCAGCCACCAGCTTGTCCACCGGCTGATTGCCGCGATACAGCGCCAGCACTTTGGCATCGACGCTGGTACGCACGTAGCCCTCGAAGCAAGTCTCGGCACCGCTGTATTCCAGCTGTCCGGCCATCTTGAAGGTCGAATGCGCACGTGCACGTTCACGCTGCGCTTCCATTGCGGCTTCAAAGCCCGCCAGATCCGGCGTAATTTCGCGTTCGCGGCAGATGTCGGCAGTCATATCGACCGGGAAACCAAAGGTGTCATACAGCTTGAATACCACTTCGCCGGCCAGCTCTTTGGCGCCACCTGCAAGCGCCTCTTCGAGCACTTGCATGCCGTGTTCCAGCGTTTTGGCGAATTGTTCTTCTTCCTGCTTCAATGCTGCGGTAACTCGTGCTTCTTCAGCTTTCAGCTCCGGGTACGCCCCGCCCATCGCCAGCACCAGATCGTGCACCAGTTTGTGGAAGAACAACCCCTTCTGGCCCAGCTTGTAGCCGTGGCGAATGGCGCGACGGATAATGCGGCGCAGCACGTAGCCGCGACCATCGTTGGACGACATCACGCCATCGGCAATCAGGAACGAGCAGGCGCGGATGTGGTCGGCAATGACCTTCAGCGACGGGCTGTTGACATCGGCAGCACCGGTTACTTTTTGCGCAGCGTGGATCAAGGTCTGGAACAGGTCGATTTCGTAGTTGGAATGCACGTGCTGCATCACTGCAGAAATCCGCTCCAAGCCCATCCCCGTGTCCACTGAGGGCTTCGGCAACGGATGCAGCGTGCCGCTTTCATCACGGTTGAACTGCATGAACACGTTATTCCAGATCTCGATATAACGGTCGCCATCTTCTTCCGGCGATCCCGGCGGCCCCCCCCAGATGTCAGCGCCGTGATCGTAGAAAATCTCGGTACACGGACCACACGGGCCGGTATCACCCATCTGCCAGAAGTTGTCGGATGCGTAGGGCGCACCTTTGTTGTCGCCGATGCGGATCAGGCGCTCGGCGGGAATGCCCACCTGCTTGTGCCAGATATCGTAGGCTTCGTTGTCCGAGGCATAAACGGTGACCCACAATTTTTCTTTGGGCAGATTCAGCCATTGCGGGCTGGTGAGGAATTCCCAAGCGTACTGGATCGCATCCTGCTTGAAATAGTCGCCAAAGCTGAAGTTACCGAGCATTTCGAAGAAGGTATGATGGCGCGCGGTGTAGCCAACGTTTTCCAGATCGTTATGTTTGCCGCCGGCACGGACACATTTCTGCGAAGTCGTCGCACGGGTGTAGGGGCGCTTGTCAAAGCCGAGAAACACGTCCTTGAACTGGTTCATGCCGGCATTGGTAAACAGCAGTGTCGGGTCTTCCCACGGCACCAGACTGCTGGACGCGACCACCTGATGGCCCTTGGAGGCGAAGAACTCGAGAAACTTCTGGCGAATATCTGCGGATTTCATGGTTGTCCTGAAAGCGTTTGCGATTGTTTATTGATTGATTTGTTTTATTTTATATTTTCCAGACCAACCTCTTGTGGCGCAAACCGTTTTGGCGGGCGCACAGGGTTGTCATTAGCCGATAATTCTAACCTGTCGCGGCCAGAATCGACAGTTTTGTGTCATATACAGGCGTCTGAATGGGCACCAAGCCAGACGGGGCGTCGCTCCTTGTCTCTAGGCTCCGTTGACATAGATTTCCCAGATCGCGTTTCCCGTAGGGTCAGCCGATTTTTGCGGCCATCCGGCGTTGCGGCTCGCTGAAATAGCCCGCTATTCGGCGCTCACCGCGCCTTGGCTGGCCGCAAAGCTTGGTCCGACGCGACTGGGAAATCTATGTCAACGGAGCCTAGGCAAGACTACAAGGCGCATGGGTATTGGTTTGCAGCGAACGGAGGATCAAAAAATACTGCGGAGCAGATCCCGGCCAGACAAATCAACTATTCATCCAGACCACGGATAATCTTGCGAATAATCTCGAAACCGAAACCGCGCGACTGCAGAAAACGGACTTGTTTGGCTTTTTCTTTTTCGTCTTGCGCCGGCTGACCAAATTTTCTCAGCCACAGCGCCTTGGCTACGCTGTAATCATCCTGTGGCGCCTCGGCCATCGTGGCCTGGATGGTGGATTCATCCACACCTTTTTCGCGTAATTCGTAGCGGATACGCCGGGAGCCAAACTGACCGCTGTGGGCGCGCAACAACTGTTCGGAAAAACGTTGATCAGACAGCCAGCCGCGCTGGGCTAGATGATCCAGAAGCGCAATCACCAGCGCCTCGTCGGCGCCGGTCTGCATCAGACGGGAATGTAATTCATGACGCGAATACTCGCGCCGAGCCAGCAGCCGCATTGCCTTGTTGCGCAATGCAGCAACTGGGTCAGCCGGCTCAGAAGCCCGGCTCATCGCCAGCGTCGTCGCTTTCGTTGAAATGGGCGACAGGGTTATTGACGCCAGCGGCATCACGTACTTTGGCTTCTATTTCCTGGGCAATATGCGGATTTTCACGCAGGTATTCGCGCGAGTTATCCTTGCCCTGACCAATTTTCTGGCCGTTATAGCTATACCATGCGCCTGATTTCTCGATAATTTTATGCGTCACCCCCAGCTCAATGATCTCCCCTTCACGCGAAATGCCTTCGCCGTAGAGAATATCGAACTGCGCCTCGCGGAACGGAGGCGATACCTTGTTTTTTACCACCTTGACCCGGGTTTCGTTGCCGATGACCTCTTCTGCCTTCTTGATCGAGCCGATACGCCGAATATCCAGTCGCACCGAGGCATAGAACTTGAGAGCATTACCACCCGTGGTGGTTTCCGGGCTGCCGAACATCACGCCGATTTTCATGCGGATCTGGTTGATGAAAATCACCAGCGTGTTGGTACGTTTGATATTGGCCGTCAGCTTGCGCAACGCCTGGCTCATCAATCTGGCCTGCAACCCCACGTGACTATCACCCATTTCGCCTTCGATTTCGGCTTTGGGGGTCAAGGCGGCCACCGAGTCGACCACGATAATATCAACGCCTCCGGAGCGAACCAGCATATCGGCAATTTCCAGTGCCTGCTCACCAGTGTCTGGCTGTGAAATGAGCATATCAGGGACTTTGACGCCGAGCTTTTCGGCGTAGGCTGGGTCAAGGGCATTTTCCGCATCGATGTAAGCGGCCACACCTCCCTGCTTCTGAACCTCTGCCACAACTTGCAGGCAAAGCGTTGTTTTTCCTGACGACTCTGGCCCGTAGATCTCGACGACTCGGCCCCGCGGCAGGCCGCCGACGCCCAAAGCAATGTCCAGCCCCAGCGAGCCGGTTGATACTGTCTGCAGATTGTTTTCAATCTGCTGCTCGCCCATTTTCATGATCGAGCCTTTGCCGAACTGCTTTTCGATTTGCGCCAGAGCGGCTGCGAGTGCCTTGCTTTTGTTTTCATCCATAAGGGCATTCATCCTGTAGTGTCGTCTTGATCATCAGGCGCCACAAAGCGGCCTGTGTCGTGCAGCCAAAACCTGCCTCGATTTCGCCCGGCCTCCAGGTTGCATAAGCAGGGCGATTGCGTTTGGCGACCGTCGTCACAGCATAGCAAGCGACGCAACAACTGTAAATATAAACACCACCCAGACCACGGTAGCGCCATTGGCATTCCGGCTGATTTGGCGGATAATGCCATTTACATATTAAATGCACTTATAAATATATTCAGGAGACATAGACAATGACCATCCAGATTACCCTGGCACCCGACAAAGACGGCCTGATCCGCAAAGTGGTCTTCACCCTTCCCGAACTGAACGCCTGTTTCAATGGTGAAGATGGCGCGGTAGTCATGGTCAGCATGGACAAGCTGAGCCGGCGCATCACTCGTGACCGGGGCGGCATGAGCAGCCTGATTGATACTCTGGATACGCTGAACGAGGCGTATCGGCAAATCGACCAGGGCTTACCGTTGGCACTGCCGATTCTCAATTCGCGCAAGCGCTGCATTGCCACGCAGTTGCTGGTAGAGGCCGGCCGACACCCGTTGTATGCATTGCGCAACCGGGGAGCAGACCGGGTTCCGGTATTGGTGCCCTGCGGCCTGGCGCAACAAGTGGAGACAGAACTGGGGTTTGTCGATGCCTACATCGACGCCGGTATCGCCACCCACGCCACCGCTCGCGAGCGACAACAACCCAACGTGGCCTGAGCAAGTTCATGCCTGCCGCAGATCGTAGTCAGCGCCGGTGCTCGCTGCTACACTCGGCGCCATGAATGACCAACAACTTCTCCGCTTCAGCCGCCACATCCTGCTCGACGAAATTGGCATCGGCGGCCAGCAACGCCTGCAGGACAGTCACGCGCTGATTATCGGCGCAGGTGGCCTTGGCTCACCTGCCGGCCTGTATCTGGGCTCTGCCGGCGTAGGCCGGATTACGATCTGTGACCATGACCAGGTCGATGATACCAATCTGCAACGGCAGATCGCCCACGGCACCCGCAGCATCGGCCACAACAAGGCAGAATCGATTCGTGAGCGGCTGCAGGAAATTACGCCATTCAGCAATGTTACGGCCATTGCCGAACGGGTAGAAGGAGAGCGCTTGCGCGCATTGGTGGCTACCGCCGATGTGGTACTTGATTGCAGCGACAATTTCACCACCCGTCACGCAATCAACCGTGCTTGCGTCGAATGGCGCAAGCCATTGGTATCTGGAGCCGGCGTACGTTTTGATGGCCAGATCAGTGTGTTCGACCTGCGCCGTGCCGATGCGCCGTGTTATCACTGCCTGTTTCCCGATCAGGGCGAAGCCAACGATGGCCCCTGTGCGCTATTTGGCGTATTCGCGCCCCTGGTTGGCATCATCGGCAGCATGCAGGCGGCCGAAGCCCTGAAGCTGTTGATCCCGGCCGGCAACAGCCTGAACGGCCGGCTACTGCTGCTGAACGCGCTGACAATGGAGTGGCGCACCCTGAAACTGAAGCGGGACCCGGGTTGCGCCGTCTGTGCTCAGGGCTGATCTGATGCCGCCCAGTGACCTGACTTGCCGCCCTGCTTTTCCAGCAAACGGATATCGCTGATGACCATGCCGCGATCGACCGCCTTGCACATGTCGTAAATGGTCAGCAAGGCGGTAGACACAGCTGTCAGCGCCTCCATTTCCACTCCGGTGCGGCCGACGGTTTCGGCGGTGACGCGACAATCGATGGTGCTGGTGGACGGGTCGATGGCAAACTCAACTGCAACGCGGGTCAGCGGAATCGGGTGGCAGAGCGGAATCAGCTCGCCGGTACGCTTGGACGCCTGAATGGCTGCAATCCGGGCGATGCCCAGGACATCCCCTTTTTTACTGCTGCCTTCCAGGATTTTTGACAGCGTCGCAGGCAGCATGCGGATGCACCCGGCGGCAATGGCGACACGATGCGTTTCCGGTTTGGCGGCAACATCGACCATATGCGCCTGGCCGCTTGGGTCGAAATGTGTAAAATTCTGTGACATATCATGGATTCCCGTTGCGTCTGCGGAACCGGCTCCGCAAAAACGCTATCATACCACCCATGCGACGAATCACTCTCTGCGCCCTCTTGGCTTGCCTGCTGCCGTTTGCTGCAGCCGATGCCCTGCCGGAGCTGGGCGATCCATCGGCGACCACGCTCAACGCCCAGCAGGAACACGAACTGGGTGAGTCGGTGGTTCGTGAATTGCGAGCCAGCGGCGACATGCTGGACGACCCGGATGTCAGTGACTATCTGCATCACCTGGGCTACCGGCTGGCATCTAGCGGGCCGGAGCCGGGGCGTTACTACGAGTTTTTTGCGCTCAAGGATCGCTCAATCAATGCCTTTGCCTTGCCCGGCGGTTTCATTGGCATGCATACCGGCTTGATCCTGGCTGCTCAATCGGAATCGGAACTGGCCTCGGTCATTGGCCATGAGATTTCACACGTCACCCAGAAACACGTTGCGCGGCGATTCGAAACAGCCGACCGAATGAATCTGCCGATGCTGGCAGCGACGATTCTGGCGATCCTGGCGGCCCGTTCCGGCTCGCAAGCGGGCATGGCTGCGGCAATGGGCACCCAGGCTGCCGGGTCACAACTGGCGCTGAATTACTCGCGCGAGCATGAACGCGAGGCAGACCGGATCGGCATTCAGACCTTGTATCAGGCAGGATTCGACCCTCGGGCCATGCCGTCTTTTTTCGAAAAGCTGCAGAAATCGACCCAATTGGTCGACAACGGTGCCTTTGCCTACCTGCGAACCCATCCGCTTAATCAGGAACGCATCGCCGACACCCAGGGGCGAGCCGAGGCACTGCCCTACCGGCAGGTGCCCGACAGCCGCGAATTCCAGCTGCTACGTGAGCGCTTGCGCACCTTGCACGAAGGCCCGACCAAGGCGATCGACTACTATTCAGGCATGCTGCGGCAAGGCAAATTCAGCAGTGAGCCGGCCTATCGTTATGGATACACACTGGCCTTGCTGCAAGCTCGCCAGCTTGAACGTGCAGGCAGCGAGCTGGCGAGCCTGCGTACCCAACTAAAGCATCCTTATGTCGAAGCTCTGGCGGCGCAGCTACATCTGGCGCACAACCAACCTGAACAGGCCGTTGCGGTCTACACGGCCGCCCTGAGCCAATACCCTGCCGCACCAGGCTTGGTGTTCGGGCAGATCGATGCCCTGCTGCAGGCCAGCCAGCCCAGACGGGCGCTGTCAGCCATTGCCGAACACAAAAGCTATTTCGGCCCCAGCCTGCGCATGTACCGACTCGAAGCACAGGCCCATTCGGCACTGAACAACCCGGCCAGAGAGCACCAGGCGCTGGCCGAATACTACATGCTGAGTGGCAACCCACGCGAAGCACTTGCCCAGATCCAGATTGCCCAGAAATCTGCCGGCAGTGATTTTTATCTGCAGGCCGCACTGGAAGCCCGGCAGCGGGAGCTGCGTGCCATCCTGGCCAGCAGCCGCAAACCTGTATTGCCCTGAGGAAGCGCTGATTTATCCGGCGAACGGGATAAAGAGCAAGGAACCCGGCAAGCGAGATGCCAGCAGCCAATGAATCAGCCCCCCCAACCTCTCCGAACGGATATCCGCAAAGGCACAAAACCATGGCAAAACACGGCAAGTTTGCCGCACTGACCCTGCTGGCGTTAGCAGCAGGCGCGGTCTGGCAATGGCAACAACCGGACAGCGCCACGCCTGCCCAGCAGCGTTACAAGACGCAGCCCGCCGAACGAGGGCCGATCCAGCGCACAATCAGTGCCAATGGCACTTTGAATCCCGTTACTCAGGTCAGCGTCGGTACCCAGGTATCCGGCACCGTCAAGGCCCTGCTGGCTGATTTCAACTCTCCAGTCAAGGCTGGCCAGGTACTGGCCGAACTTGACCCGGCCTTGCTGGAAGCTGCCGCTGCACAAAGCCGCGCCAATCTTGCGTCGACACAGGCACAGCAAGCGCAGGCCGACGCCCATTTCCGCCGCAGTCAGAGCCTCTATCAGCAAGGATTCATTTCCCGTGCCGAACTTGATGCTGCGGAACAGGCGCAGGCAGTGGCACGAGCGGCCCGCAACACCGCCGCAGCCAGGGTACAGGCTGACGAAGTCAACCTGCGTCACACGGTGATCCGCTCGCCCATTGACGGTGTCGTGGTAGCCCGTAATGTCGATGTCGGCCAGACCGTTGCCGCAAGTTTTCAAACCCCCACGCTATTTCTGATTGCCAAGGATCTGCGTCAGATGCAGATCGATACCAGCATCGCGGAAGCGGACATCGGGGCGGTCCAGATCGGCCAAGCCGTTCGCTTCAGCGTGGATGCATTTGGTGATCGGGAATTTGCCGGCCAGGTTCGGCAAATCCGCCTCAACCCGGCGGTGCAGCAGAATGTAGTGACTTACAACGTGGTAGTCGGTTGCGATAACGCGTCCGGCCAGTTGCTGCCGGGAATGACGGCGCATGTCAACATCCTTGCGCAACGCAAGGCTGACGTGATCCGCATACCCAATGCAGCCCTGCGTTTCCGGCCGCAGGAGGCCGACGAAGCCAACGGCAAGCGCAAGGGCGGCAGCAATGTCTACAAGCTGGCCGAAGGCAAGCCGCAAGCAGTCAGGGTGAAGATCGGCATTGCCGACAACACCAGCGCCGAACTGATCGAAGGCGATATTCGCCCCGGCGAGCCATTGATCATCCGCGAAAACACCGGCCAGAACGGCAAACCGCCCACCTTCCAGATGCGCATGTTCTGATGGACGGCCCGCTGATCCAACTGAAAGCTATCCGGCAGTTTTACCGCCTGCAGGATGCACCGCCACAGCAGGTGCTGTTTGACGTCGACCTGAGCATTGACCGCGGCGAATTTGTCGCCATCATGGGGCATTCCGGGTCGGGCAAATCGACACTGATGAACATTCTCGGCTGCATGGATGTGCCCGCCGGCGGCGAATACTGGCTGGACGGCCGTAACGTCGCCGGACTGTCAGCCGACCAGTTGGCCGAAGTGCGCAACACCCGGCTGGGATTCGTATTCCAGGGGTTCAACCTGCTCAAGCGGATGACGGTTACCGACAACATTGCCATGCCGCTGCTGTACGCCGGAATGAGCCGGTCTGAACGACACCAGCGCGCAAGGCAACTGTTGCAGCAATTGCAGCTGGCTGATTACGCCAACCATTTGCCCAACCAGCTCTCTGGCGGGCAACAGCAGCGGGTCGCCATCCTGCGGGCGCTGGCGAACCAGCCACCGCTGTTGCTGGCCGACGAACCGACCGGCAACCTCGACTCGGCAACCAGCCACGCTATCATGGATCTGCTTTGCCAACTGAACCAATCGCGTGGGCTGACTATTGTCCTGGTCACCCACGAGCAGGACATCGCCGACTATGCCCACCGGATTGTCCGTGTGCAGGACGGACGAATCGTTGAGGATCGACAGCAATGACACCTTGGTCAGTCCTGGGCGAAGCGCTACGCGCAATGGCCATGAACCGCTTGCGTACCGCGCTCACCATGCTGGGCATGGTCATCGGGGTTGCCGCCGTGGTACTGATGCTGGCCGTGGGCCAGGGCGCCCAGCTCAGCGTCAAGCGCTCGATCGACTCCATGGGCAGTAACCTGTTCATTGTCCTGTCGGGCGCATCCACCTCGGGAGGGCTGCGGTTTGGCACGGGTACCGCACCGACCCTCACCCTGAGCGATGCCATGGCGCTGCGCGAACTGGAAACCGTCGCTGCCGCTGCGCCGGTAGTAATGGGTGCCCAGCAGCTGGTGTTCGAAAATGCCAACTGGAGCACGATGGCATACGGCGTCACTCCCGACTATTTCAGGGTGCGGGCCTGGAGCATCGAACAGGGTGCGGAATTCGGCCAGTCGGACGTGCGCGGCGCCAGCCGGGTAGCGGTCATTGGCCAGACTGTTGCCCGCAACCTGTTCGGTGAAACCAGCCCGGTCGGCAAAACCCTGCGGATCAAGAACCGGCCATTCGTCGTTCTCGGCGTGCTGGCCGCCAAGGGACAAAGCCTGGATGGGCGAGATCAGGACGACAGCGTACTGGTGCCGGTGACCACCGCTCAACGGCAACTGATGGGAAACCAGTTTCCCGGCTCGGTACGTCAGATCATGGTTCAAGCCCGGTCCGAATCGCTGATGGCCGACGCTGAGCGCGACATGACCGACCTGCTGCGCCAGCGTCACCGCCTGCAAGCGGGGCAGGAAAACGATTTCAATATCCGCAACCTGTCATCAGTTGCCGAATCCGCCGCCGAATCCACCCGGATCATGTCGCTGCTGCTGGGCGCCATCGCCTCAGTGTCACTGCTGGTTGGCGGCATTGGCATCATGAACATCATGCTGGTATCGGTCACCGAACGTACCCGTGAAATCGGCATCCGCATTGCGGTGGGTGCCCGCCAGCGCGACATTCTCGGCCAGTTTCTGCTTGAGGCCATCCTGATCTGCCTCGCCGGTGGGCTGGTTGGTGCGCTGATGGGTATCGGGCTGGCCTGGCTGATTGCAAGCAAAGCCGACATGCAAGTCGTCATCAGCGGCCAGGCCGTCTTGCTGGCATTTGGATTTTCATCGCTGACCGGCATCTTCTTCGGTTTTTACCCGGCCCGCAAAGCCGCGACGATGAACCCGATCGAGGCATTGCGGCACGAGTAGGCCATGCCGGCGAACGGTCGGCTCTTCACGCCTGCCCGGACACGGCAGGCAGCTCGCTGCTGAGACAGTAGCGGTTTTTTCCCAGGCGTTTGGCGCAGTACATGGCACGGTCGGCACTGCGCAACAGTTCGTCGATCTCGCGACCGTCATCGGGATAGACGGCGACGCCGATGCTGGCGGTCACACTGACCGGCTGGCCGTGGCCGAGGATGGGACGTTGCACAACGTCGATCAGGCGTTCGACGGACTGGGCCAGCAACGTGGATTCATGGCGACCTTCCAGCAGAATGACGAATTCATCCCCGCCAAGGCGGGCCACGGTGTCATCGCGCCGTACGCAATCGGCCATGCGTGCGGCCAGGGTACGCAGGACGGTGTCGCCCATTTCGTGGCCAAGGGTATCGTTGATCAGCTTGAAGCCATCCAGATCGACAAACAGCAGAGCGAACTGCTCTTGGCCGCTGCGGGCACGAGCAAGAATCTGCCCCAGACGCTCCTGCAGCAGGGCGCGATTGGGTAGATGGGTCAGGGTGTCGTAGTTGGCGCGAGTACGGTAGGCGTCTTCGGCCTGCTTCAGGTAGGTAATGTCGGCAAACACCGCGACATAATGGCTGGCGCTGCCGGCGTCGTCCTGCAGGCAGCTGATGCTGACCAGTTCGGTCAGGACTGCGCCAGTCTGGCAGCGCAGCGCCATTTCGCCCTGCCAGCGCCCGGTTTCAGCCAGCCTGGCTCGCAGCCGGCTGAAAAATGTGTCGTCATGCAGCCCTTGCGACAGCCGTTGCAGCGGCTGGCCGGCAAGTTCGGCCAGCCCGTAGCCGAGGATGTGCTCGAATGCAGGGTTGATCGATACCGGGACGAACTGGCTATCAAGAATGACAATGCTTTCCATCGCCACCTCGAATACCTTGGCAGACAGGCGGCGCTGGCTTTCGGCACGCTTGCGCTCGGAGACGTCACGCACCAGGGTGATGACGTACTGGTCACCCCAGAGGCGGATGGTGCTGGAAGAGATTTCAATATCCTTGCTGCGCCCGTCTGGCAAGACAAGCGTCATTTCGGCGCAGGGCAATTGCTGGTCGACAGCCAGGCTGGCCAGGCGCTGGGCAGACAGGCTGCGGCTGTTGCTGCAGAGAAACTCGTTGACATGGCGGCCGATCAGCTGCTCCAGCTGACTGACTTCGAGCATGTGCATCAGCTCATTGTTGGCAAAATAGATCACGCCGTTTTTGTGCAGCACCAGCGCATCGGGCATCATTTCGATCAGCTTGCGGTAACGCTCCTCGCTCTCCTGCAATTCGGCATCATCCAGTTTGCGGCGGGTAACGTCACGCGACACCATGACCACTTCAGCCTGCCCGCTATCGCCTTGTGCGACCCGGTTGAACACGATCTCCAGCCACAGGTAATGGCCATCGCGATGCTGGAAACGGATGCAGCAGCCGTCACGCGCAACGCCGTGGGCGATGCCGACAAAGTATTCCTGCAGCTGCGGACGGTCGGCCGGATGACAGAACTCGCAGTAGTTACGCCCCAGCAATTGATGGGCAGCGAGCCCCAGCATGGGTTCGCAGGCGGCAGAGACAAACAGGAAACGCCCATCCAGCGCATGACGCGAGATCACGTCACGCGATAACTCGGACAACTGACGATAGCGCCGCTCGGACTGCTGCACTGCAGCGACCAGGTCCTGCTGGGCTTCGACAGCGGCGGCCAGCAGCAACCCTGAGATGGCGCCGGACATGAACAGCATCTGCAACTGCATCAACAGTGCATCGGCATGACGCAGCTCCCAAACGCCCAGTTCGGCGGCCAGGGCAACGATGAGAAACGAGGCAAAGTTGACGATGGCCACTTCGCGGCATCCAAAACGCAATCCTGCCCAGACAAGCAAGGGGTAAACCAGAAACAGTATCTGCTCTTCGCGGCCTGGCAACGTAGCGCCCATCAGGAGCAATACACACAGGCCGGTCAACGACAAGCCGATACCGAACAGTTCAGCCATCCGGCCATCAGGCAGCCAGGGGCGCCGGCTACGGGCGATGGTCAGCAGCAGTGGCGCAAACAGCAGCAGGCCTGTGGCATCGCCCAGCCACCAGGTACGCCAGCTGTTCAACACCTCCGCCGTTTGCAGGGATTGATTGGCCCACAGCGAAAATACGCCGCAACCGGCGGCAATGGCGCACCCCAGTCCTGCGCCAAACCCCACCAGCATCGCCACTGAACGGATCGACGACAGGTCAGGCTCGAAAGGACGACATCCCCGCCTGTTGTAGCTTCGGTCGAGCACATACAAAGGCAGCCAGCTGCCCAGCGTGTTGCCGACGCCGATCATCACACTGAGCAACAGATTCTGGCTGACGCTGAAACTGACCGCCGTCGCACCGACCAGCACCCCCGGCCACAAGCGCCGCTGGCTCAGGGCCAGCGCGGCAAAGGCGACCCCGGCGGCTGGCCAGAGATAGGTGATCTGGGTGTGAAAGCTGGCGCCCAGCGCCAGCCCCCAGCGCCCGGCCAGAAAATAGGCAAGTGCGGTGGCGGCCAGCAGCAGGATCGAGCGAAAAGTGGGCACGTGGACATCCCTCGACAGTCAAGAGGGCGCAGAAAGCGATATGCCAAGTATAGATACGGACGGGGCGGGAGGCAGACGGAAAAACACCCGGCGAGAGGCTTGGCCGCCAGCCGGGTGTGATGTTGCACTGTGCGCGGCGGATCAGTTCCTGAAGCTGGCTTTCTGCTTGGCCATCGAGGCCATGATTGCGGCCTGGATGTCGTTCGACAGCAGCATGCCGGCGTTCCAGGTGGCAATGTAGTTGAGGCTGTCGGCAACCGAATGGTCGCGGGTGTAGTTGATCATTTCTTTGGTGCCACGGATCGACAGCGGCGATTTGCTGGCAATCTCGGCCGCAATCTCCATCACGCCGGCCAGCAGTGCGTCGCGGTCGGCAAACACGCGGTTGACGTAGCCGATCCGCTGCGCCTCGTCGGCTTCCAGCTTGCGCCCGGTATACGCCAGCTCACGCGCCACGCCTTCACCAATCAGCTTGGGCAAACGCTGCAGGGTGCCCACGTCGGCCACCATGCCGATGTCGATTTCCTTGATGCAGAAATAGGCATCCGCACTGGCGTAGCGCATGTCGGCACAGCAAACCAGATCGACCCCGCCACCGATACAGCCATTGTGGATGGCTGCCAGTACGGGCTTGCGGCAACGTTCCAGTGCGCTCAGGTCGCTTTGCATCTGCAGGATCAGCCGGCGCAGCTTCTCGCGACTGCGGCCTTCGCACTCATCCTTGATCATCTCCTTGACGCCCATCAGCGCCATCAGATCAATGCCGGCGGTGAAATGCTTGCCATTGCCCGACAGCACCACCACCCGCACCTCGGCATCGCCGTCGGCCCAATCGAAGGCCTGGCCGATCTCGCGCCACATCACCATGTCCATCGCGTTGGCCTTGTCCGGCCGGTTCAGCTCGATGTGGGCAATGTGATGGCTGACACTGACTTTGAGGGTCTGGAATTCCATGTCTTGTCTCCGGATTGAATCAGTTGCGTTTCTTGGGCACCCAGGCCCAAGTCATTTCACACTCAACCGGCTGCACGTTGGCAGCATCGGTTACCATCACCTTGACGACCACTTCGCCCTTGTCGTCGTTGACGATCGACTGGATCTGCTGCGGGGTCAGTTCGGCCACGGCGCGCATGTCGCCGGTCGAACGCCGGACGTAGTCGATTTTCATGGATTTCAGCAACGGCAGCTTGCTGTCGGGCAGGTTCATTCCCACCACAAAGCCAGTGGCGGTTTCGGCCAGCAAGGCCATGGCTGCAGCGTGAATCCCCTTGATGTGATTCTGCACCTTGCGCTTGTTGGCCACGCTGACCACCACCCGCTGCGGGGTAACCTGCTCGAACTGCATGCCGGCGGTGCCCAGAAACGGCACCACCTTGCCCAGCAGAAAAGTCTGCGCCATGGGTTGCAAGCCAGGCGGCAGCGCCTGCAGTTTGCCGATCAGGCGGCTCATTTGGTTGGATGCCATGTGTGCTCTGTCTCTCGGAAGGGTCACAAGAATGGTCTGGCAGCCTAAACTGGCTGACCGACCGCCCCCAGTTCGATGCGGATCTGGCGGGCGATGTTGTCGAGCAGCTCGGCCGAAGCCAGCACCCGGGTCAGTTGCAGGCCACCCTGCAGGGCAGCCATGATGTTGACAGCCTTTTCCCGCGCCACGCCGGCAAAGCTGAAATAGCCCTGCTGCTGGCCCTGCTGCAAAATGCCGGTGCACCAGCCGATCAGATCTTCGACGAACAGCCGGGTTTCCGCCTGCATTTCTGCCGGCAGCACCAGGAACTCGGCCGACAGCACCCCGGTGGGGCAAATGCGCTGGTTCTGCGAGTAATAGCGCACCGTCAGATCGAAATACCACTCCATCTTCTGCCACGGGTCGGCCGACAGCTGCTCCTGCTGCTCGGTCCAGCGTTTGAAGCGCCGCCGGTAGCGCTGGATGATGGCCAGGCCGAGATCGGTCTTGCTGGGAAAATGGTAATGGATCGCTGCGTTTTTCACCCCCAGCGCACTGGCGATGTTGGCATAGCTGAAGGCGCTGAAGCTGCGGGTCAGCAGTAGGTCTTCGGCGGTATCGAGAATCAGCTTGCGGGTATCGGGCTTGGCTTGGCTCATCGGGCCAATCTACTTACTGACAGGTAAGTTGTCAACGCAATCAATGCCGATGAGCCTGCGAGCCAATAAGGACGAGGCTCGCAGGCCAGCCAGACACCCCGTCCCTATTGGGCTGCAGGGCAGTCGCGTTTCAGGATTTCGCTGCCGCGCTGGCGGGCAGCGATGGTCGTCAGCTCGTCACGGGTACTGTCGCTGCCGTCGAATACCCAGAAATCGCTGACCGAGATCGTGTCACGCTGACCGGACTCCATCCCGCTCACGCCCCGTTCACGCAGATCAGCCAGCCGCTGCGCTGCTGCCTCGCTGGTAGAAAACACCCCCAGCGAAATGGCATTGCGCAATGGGCCAGGGTCGCGCACGACAAAATAATCGCTACCACTCAGACCCTGAGCCCGCAAGGCGGCGACCTTGCGCTCTGCGTCCGGGGTCGACTTGGCCGGAGGCAGGTACACCCAATAGCGCGGGCGCTGCTCGCCACGCGTCTCGCGTACGGTAAAGCGTGCCTTTAAGGCCGCCAGTTGGCTGCGCGCATCGACCAGCTCGGCAGCCGGCACGCCCGACCAGACCAGGCACTGCTCAGGGCCAGGCTCAACTGCGGCAACCGTCGGCACCGGGCGCGACGGGCTGGCCGACTGGGCCGCCTCGCCCAGCACACGTACCCGCTCGGGGTGAAATTCACGCTCAGCCCGGTAATCCTGACGGGCAGGAGTGGCCGACAGCAGATACCCCCCCGCCACCAGTAGATTGATCAGCAACAGGATAAAGAACAGGACTTTCATTCACGCACGATCCTCAGCAAACCTTCCAGCACCAGATTATCGACCAATAATACCTTCATGTTCAGATGTGGCCGCAATAGATGCGCATCGCCACCCGACAGCAGACAGACATTGGTCGGATTTCCTGCCAACCGCATCTGATCACTCATCCGCCCGATCGCCCCCGCCATCGCCTGCACCGCCCCACTGTGAATCGCATCCGCAGTGGTAACCGGAAACGCCGCATAACGGCCGGCATTCAAGCCCAGATCGGCCGTTCCGCCAGCCAGTGACTGCAGCATCAACCGGAAACCCGGTGCAATGATGCCGCCGAGAAATACCCCGTCAGCCGTCAATGCATCGACCGTCAGCGCGGTACCCGCACAAGCGACCAGACACCCCCCGCCGACCAGATGCCAGGCCGCAATCAACGCCGCCCAGCGATCTGCACCCAACTGTTCCGGACGGACATAACTGCAGGACACCCCGCATTGCCGGGGTTGCGGCCGCAGCCAGAACGGAGTCAGCCGCCATTGTGCGGCCAGCAATGCTACCCGCGCAGCCACCGCATCGCCAGCCACATTGCAGCCCACTACCCGCTGCGGCGCTGGCAGGGCATGCCATTGCCGCTCCAACTCGCCGGACGCATCGTAGCGACTGCTGCCTCGCTGCACCACCGACTCGCCATCGTGCAGCATCCATTTGATCCGGGTATTGCCACAATCGACCAGCAACCACATCGTCCGTCACACTCCTCGCAAGCTGATCTCGCCCGCATGAACAGTCAGCAGCCCGCCTGCTTGCATCAGCAACAGCGCACCATCCTCGGCCACGCCTGCCACGCGGCCCAGACGAGCCGATCCGTCGGGTGCCGTCAGGCGCACCTCCCTGCCCTGCAGCACGTGGTACTGCAGCCACTCTTCACGCACTGCAGCAAAGCCGTCGGCATCAAACGCATCCAGCACCTGCAACAAATGGCGCAATACACCGGCGAACAAAGTATTGCGCGACACTCCTCGCAGCGCCGGGCACAGCGCTGCGACCGGTTGATCAACCTGCGTGCGCAACGCATCGCTCAACTGCAGATTCAGTCCGACACCGATCACCACCTGCGCCGGCCCCAGCGCATCACCGCTGACCTCAAGCAGAATGCCGGCCAGCTTGCCCCCACGCCAGATCACATCGTTTGGCCATTTCAACCCGGCATCGTCGACGCCCGCCTCATGCAAGGCACGAATCAACGCCACCCCCACCGCCAGGCTGAGCCCGGCCAGGCGCCCCAGACCACGTTCAAATCGCCACAACAGGGAAAACAGCAGACTGCCCGCTAACGCCGCCTGCCACTGGCGCCCGAGCCGCCCGCGACCGGCCGACTGCCATTCAGCCGCCAGCACCGTGCCGGTGCGGGCCTGCTGCGCCATGCGCATCAGGCTGGCATTGGTCGAATCGATACTGTCCTGCAACAGCAATTCGATGCGCTGCGCACAGTCGGCCGACATCGCCTGCCGCACCTGCTCCGGCTGCAACCACTCGATCGGCTGCTGCAGCCGATAGCCCTTGCCGCGCACCGAATGCAGATCGACACCGTATTTCTCCACGCCCTGCAGCGCCTGCCATATCGACGCCCGCGACACACCCAGCCGCTCAGCCAGTGCCTCGCCGGAATGAAAAGCGCCGTCGGCCAGCAGGCGCAGGGTAGCAAACGTCAGAGAATTCAATTGGCGAGGGTTTCAGGTGTTTATCGGGAAAACCTGCGGCCGATGTTAGCACGAAAAGCCCGCCAGCCTGCCTTGGCGCCCGCCTGACCGCCACATCCGGATCGATGCAGCACCGCAGTCATCGGCACGAGTGTTGCTTGAACCCAAAGCCATCCGCAATCAAGGCCACAACCATGCTGAGAATAATGCTTGTCAACGATACCGATCACCGGCTCGGCCGGCTGCGCCGCGCACGGGAAGATGCCGGCCTCGAGGTCGTAGCCGAAGTCGATGGCGGCATTCATCTGCCGCAATACGACGAAGCCGTGCAACCCGATGCGGTGCCGATCGACAGCAATTCGCCCAGCCGCGACATTCTCGAACAACTGGCAATCGTCAGCCGCGATAGCCCGCGGCCGGTGGTGATGTTCGCCGACGACGATAACCAGCAGATCATCAGGCAGGCCATCCACGCGGGGGTCCGATGAAGGAGGTGAAAACCATCACCGTGCCGCCACCGCAGATGGTTGCCAACATGCGCGTCGGCAATATGGATGGCTTCTGCGTTGGCGAACCGTGGAACAACCGCGCCATTGCCGACCGCATCGGCTTCACCGCCAACACCTCGCAGGATGTCTGGGCTGATCGACCGGAAAAAGTGCTCGGCACCACCGCGGAGTTCTGCCAGAAATATCCGAACACCGCACGGGCGATGATCATGGCGATCCTCGACGCCTCGCGCTGGCTCGACACCATGAGCAACCGCCGCAAGGCCGCCGAAACCATTGCCGACAAATCCTATGTCAACTGCCCGGTCGACATCATCGACCAGCGACTGGAGGGCTGGTACGGCAACGGCAAAAAATGGAAGGACGCCAATTACATGAAATTCTTCAACGAAGGCAAAGCCAACTATCCGTACCTGTCGGACGGCATGTGGCTTCTGACCCAGCACAAGCGCTGGGGTCTACTGAAAGCCGAACCGGATTACCTGGCAGTGGCCAGGCAGATCAACCGCATTGACCTTTACACCGACGCAGCCAACGCGCTGAAGGTGCGGCAAATCGACGGTGCTGAACGTGATTGCCGGCCTGCTCAACCCTACCGGCGGCGCGGCGATCTGCAATGGCCGCGAGATCGACGGCCCGGGGCCGGAACGTTCGGTGGTATCCCAGAACCACAGCCTGCTGCCGTGGCTGACCTGTTTCGGCAACGTCTACCTGGCGGTGGAAAAAGTTTCGGCAGCAAGGAGAGCAAGGATCAGCTGAAACAACGCACCCATGCGGCGCTGGTGGGCCTGCCCCACGCCGAACACAAGCTGCCGCAGGAAATCTCCGGCGGCATGAAGCAGCGCGTCGGCATTGCCCGCGCACTAGCAATGGAGCCGAAGGTGCTGTTGATGGATGAGCCGTTCGGTGCGCTGGATGCCCTGACCCGCGCCCACCTGCAGGACGAGCTGCTGAAAATCGTCGCCGCGACCGACAGCACGGTGGTCATGGTCACCCACGATGTCGACGAAGCCGTGCTGCTGTCCGACCGCATCGTGATGATGACCAACGGGCCGGCGGCCACTGTCGGCGAAATCCTCGCGGTCAATCTGCCCAAGCCGCGCGACCGGCTAGCGCTGGCACACAACACGGCTTATCACGACTATCGCGGAGCGGTGCTGGAATTCCTGTACCAGCGCCATAGACGGCCGGCGGCAGCGGCCTGATCCGGCGACACGCATCTTCCGCAACAAGACAAACTGGTGCACCGCACTGCGCAGGCGCACCAGCCTGGCAATTCGCACCAGCAGCGTGCAGATCAATCCGCCGAGCAGATCAACACCACGCCAAAAGCCGCATAAACAACTGAAAAAAATCACTTTCCAAAGCTGGCACGCAAGCTGCTTATACAAAAGCACCACAATCGAAAGCATGCTCGATTGCCCGGCGCCGGATCGACGAGAACCGGTGCACCGAATGAATTTTCTGCCTGGTGAGTGACATTATGAACAAGAGCTTCTGGAAAGCGGGACACCCCGCAACGCTGTTCGCGGCGTTTCTGTACTTCGACTTCAGCTTCATGGTCTGGTACATCCTCGGCCCGCTGGCGGTGCAGATCGCCAACGATCTGCATCTTTCCACCCAACAGCGCGGCCTGATGGTGGCCACGCCGATTCTGGCCGGTGCAATTCTGCGCTTTGTAATGGGGATCATGGTCGACAAGCTGTCCCCCAAAACAGCCGGCATCATAGGACAGGTTGTAGTCATGCTGGCACTGGGCGCGGCGTGGCTGCACGGCATCCACTCACTGGAACAGGCATTGCTGCTGGGAGTGCTTCTCGGGGTGGCGGGTGCTGCGTTTGCGGTATCGCTGCCGCTGGCGTCGCAGTGGTATCCGCCGGAGCACCAGGGGACAGCCATGGGAATCGCTGGCGCCGGCAACTCCGGCACCGTATTTGCCGCGCTGCTGGCACCGGGCCTGGCGATTGCGTTCGGCTGGCAGAACGTATTCGGCTTCGCCATCATCCCGCTGGGCGTTGCGTTCATCGTCTTCTGCCTGTTTGCCAAAAACGCGCCGGAACGGCCGGCACCGAAAAAACTGGCCGATTATGCCAAGGTGCTAGGCGACAAGGATGCTTGGTGGTTCATGTTTTTCTACAGCGTGACCTTCGGTGGCTTCGTCGGTCTGGCTGGCGCCCTGCCGGGTTATTTTCACGACCAGTACGGCCTGGATCCCAAAATGGCTGGCTACTACACGGCTGCCTGTGTATTCGCAGGATCGCTGATGCGGCCGCTGGGTGGGGCAATTGCCGACCGAATCGGAGGCATCCGCACGCTGCTGGTGGTGTACACCATTGCGTCGACGCTGCTTGCGATTGTCGGCTTCAACTTGCCGCACGCCTATACTGCGCTGGCTCTGTTCGTTGGCGCAATGCTGGCGCTGGGTAGCGGCAATGGCGCGATGTTCCAGTTGGTGCCACAGCGTTTTCGCAAGGAGATCGGTGTGATGACTGGCCTGATCGGCATGGCCGGTGGAATCGGTGGTTTTCTGCTGGCAGCGGGACTGGGACTGGTAAAGCAGCAGACCGGCAACTATCAGCTCGGGCTGTGGCTGTTCGCCAGCCTGGGAATATTGGCCTGGTTCGGGCTGGGCAGTGTGAAGCACCGCTGGCGCACTACCTGGGGTAGCGCAGCGATAACCGCCGCCCGAATTTGATATCGACAAGCCCCCGGCAACGGGGGCTTTGTGCCGCAACACCCAATGCGGCCATTCGCGCGCACAGCCATGCATGCAGTACATCCTCAATCGTTTGGCCCCTCAGGAAGGGTGGCATGTCTCTTTCACTGCAAATCGGTCAGGCCAGCGCAACGGGCCCCAAACCCTGGAATGAAGATGCACTGGCCTGCGTCACTCCGGAACCTGCGCTGCTGGCAAGCAAAGGCTGCCTGTTCGCCCTGGCCGATGGGGTGTCCAGTTGCGCTAATGGCAAGCTGGCTGCGGAATCGACAGTTCGGGCAGTGGCGGCCGATTACTATGCCACGCCGGAGACCTGGGAGATCGCTCAATCGCTCGACCGGCTACTGACTGCACATAATCGGTGGCTGCAATCGCAGCGCACCAGCGAGCCCTTGCTGACCACGCTGTCGGTACTGGTCCTTCGGGGTTGCCGTTTTACGGTGGCGCATGTCGGAGATTGCCGGGTCTACCGGTTGCGAAACCACCAACTTCGGCAACTGACCGTTGATCATGTCTGGGATCAGCCACAGATGCGGCATGTACTCAAACGAGCTGTCGGTCTGGATGCTCATCTGATGGCGGACTTTCACGATGGGGATCTGGCGGAGGGCGATGTCTTCCTGCTGGTTTGCGATGGAGTATGGGAACCGCTGGGCGACAGGCGATTGCACGAGTGGCTTGAGCTGCACACCGATCCACAGCGCGCCGCAGAAGCGCTAGTACGCGAGGCCCACTCGCGGGGCGGGCAAGACAACGCCAGCGCAATTGTGGTGCGAATCGACGCCTTGCCCGCCCCAGGGCTGCAGGATGAATTCGCACGCCTGCAGGCGCTTCCGATCCCTCGACTGCTGAAGCCAGGCCAGATATTCGAAGGGCTGACGATTGAATCGCAGCTGCATGAGTCGCGTGCCAGTGTGCTGTACCGGGTCAGCGATGCGCAACAGCGCCACTGGGTACTCAAGACGCTCAGCCCGTTGTGCGCCGACGATACCGCTGCCCAACAAGGCCTGCTACTGGAAGAGTGGCTGCAAAAGCGGCTGACCGCGCATTACTTCGCGCAGATCAAGCCGCTGCCGCAGCGGCAGCATCTGTACTATCTGGCACGCTGGTACCCCGGACAGACACTGACCGAGCATCGGCAGCGACTGGGCAACATCAGCATCAGCGACGCAGCAAGGTTAGGCATCCGGCTAGTCAGAGGGCTGGCGGCGCTACACCGGCTGAATATCGTGCACCGCGATATCAAGCCGGACAATATTCATCTGGATAATGAAGACCGGCTGCGGATTCTGGACTTCGGGGTTGCGGCCTGCCCCGGCCTGACTCAGGACGAGCCACACGCCAACCCCGGCACACCCAGCTTCATGGCGCCAGAACAGTTTGCCGGCCAGCCGGCCAACCGCCAGACCGATCTTTACGCTGCCGGCGTTACGCTCTACTGGCTAGTAACCGGACATTATCCTTATGGCGAGGTCGAGCCATTCCAGACACCGCGTTTTGGCGACCCGATCCCACCCACCCGCTACCGGCCCGATCTGCCAATGTGGCTGGAAAGCATTTTGCTCAAAGCCGTTGCACGTAACGCACCACAACGGTTTGAAACCGCCGAGGAGATGCTCAAGGCGCTGGAACGCGGCGACAGCCAGCCACTCAGCGTGCGGCGAAGCAGCCCCTTGCTGCAACGTTCACCGCTCAAGGTATGGCAGACCGTCGCGCTCGTCTCGCTGCTGATTAATTTACTGCTGTTCTACGCCTTGCTGCTGCACTGAAGCGGCCCTTGCCAAGCTCGAAACGCACCAAACCAGTGCACACACAACACATCGCGCATCTAGAAGCAATCAATTGTTTATTAAGCATTTAATGCAACACAACAATCTGGCACGACAATTGCTTAATCCACAACACCGGCAGTGAATGGCTGCTTTTGATGATGGAGCACACAATGAAAAAATTGAAACTGGTAATGGTCGGCAACGGCATGGCCGGCGTCCGCACCCTGGAAGAGCTGCTGAAACTCAGCCCGGACATGTATGACATCACCGTGTTTGGCGCTGAACCGTATGCCAACTACAACCGCATCCTGCTGTCGCCAGTGCTGGCAGGCGAGCAGACCATCAAAGAGATCATGCTCAACGATGTCGACTGGTATGCCGAAAACCACATCACCCTGCATCTGAACAAGAAAATCGTCAAAATCGACCGCGCCCGCCGCATCGTGCATGCCGATGACGGCACCACCGCCGAATACGACCGACTGCTGCTGGCCACCGGCTCCAATCCGTTCATGCTGCCGGTGCCGGGCAAGGAGCTGGAAGGCGTAATCAGCTTCCGCGACATCTACGACGTTGACCGCATGGTCGAAGCCTCCGCCAGATACCAGCATGCAGTGGTGATCGGTGGCGGCCTGCTGGGCCTGGAAGCAGCCAACGGCCTGAAGATTCGCGGCATGGATGTATCGGTCGTACATATTTCCGAATGGCTGCTGGAGCGCCAGCTGGACAAGACCGCCGCCCGCCTGCTGCAGAAAAACCTGGAAGAAAAAGGCCTCAAATTCCTGCTGCAAAAAAATACCGCCGAGCTGGTCGGAGACGAACACGGCCGGGTCAAGGCGATCAAATTCAAGGATGGCAGCGAAGCGCCGGCTGATCTGGTCGTAATGGCGGTCGGTATCCGCCCCAACACCGAGCTGGCCGAATCCTGCGGCCTGCACGTCAACCGCGGCATTGTCGTCAACGACACCATGCAGACCTACGACCCGCGAATTTACGCCGTCGGCGAGTGCGTCAGCCACCGCGGAGTGGCGTACGGTCTGGTGGCACCGCTATTCGAAATGGCCAAGGTAGCCGCCAACCATCTGGCCCAATACGGTATTGGCCGCTACATCGGCTCAGTGACATCGACCAAACTGAAAGTCACCGGCATTGACCTGTTCTCCGCCGGCAATTTCATGGGCGACGACCAGAGCGAAGAAATCCTGCTCTCCGATCCCAAAGGCGGCGTGTACAAAAAGCTGGTGGTCAAGGATGACAAACTGGTCGGCGCCTGCCTGTACGGCGACACCGCCGATGGCGCGTGGTACTTCAAACTGGTGAAAGAAGGCCAGAGCATTGCCGAAATCCGCGACCATCTTGTTTTCGGCGAACGCGACGACAGCGGCGATGCCGGCCATTCAGGCCAGAACAAAGCCGCCAGCATGCCCGACGATGCCGAAGTCTGCGGTTGTAACGGCGTCTGCAAGGGCACCATCGTCAAGGCAATCCGCGAAAACGGCCTCACCTCGCTGGACGAAATCAAAAAACACACTAAGGCAGCATCCAGCTGCGGCTCGTGTGCCGGCCTGTGCGAGCAGATTCTGATCTCCACCGTAGGCGGCGCCGCCGACCTCAAGCCAAAATCGGAAAAGCCGCTCTGCGGCTGTACCGACCACAACCACGGCAGCATCCGCAAAGCGATCCGGGATCATCGCCTGACCAGCATTCCGGAAACCATGGCGTTCCTCGAATGGCGCACCCCGAATGGCTGTGCAACTTGCCGCCCGGCGCTGAACTATTACCTGATCTCGACCTGGCCGGGCGAAGCCAAGGACGATCCACAAAGCCGCTTCATCAACGAACGCGCCCACGCCAACATCCAGAAAGACGGAACCTATTCCGTGGTACCGCAGATGCTCGGCGGCGTCACCACCCCGGCCCAGTTGAAAAAAATCGCTGAGGTAGCGGAGAAATACAATGTGCCAACCGTCAAAGTTACCGGCGGCCAGCGCATCGACCTGCTGGGCGTGAAGAAAGAAGATCTGGTACCGATGTGGCGCGATCTGGACATGCCGTCCGGCTTCGCCTACGGCAAATCGATCCGCACCGTGAAAACCTGTGTCGGCGCCGAACATTGCCGATTCGGCACCCAGCGCTCGATGGAAATGGGCATTGAACTGGAAAAGGAGCTGCACAATATGTGGAGCCCGCACAAGGTCAAACTGGCGGTATCCGGCTGCCCGCGCAACTGCGCAGAAGCCGGGATCAAAGACGTCGGCGTGATCGGCGTCGACTCCGGCTGGGAAATCTATATTGGTGGTAACGGTGGCATCAAGACCGAAGTCGCACAGTTTTTCATCAAACTCAAAACCGCCGAAGAAGTACGTGAATACACCGGCGCGTTCCTGCAGCTATATCGCGAAGAAGGGTTCTACTTGGAGCGTACCGTACACTACCTGCACCGCGTCGGGCTGGAACACGTCAAAAAGAACGTACTGGAAAACCCCGACCGCCGTCGGGCCCTGTACGAGCGGCTACTGTATTCGCTATCGGTCGAAAAAGACCCGTGGATCGAACGTGCCCGCGACGGCGTCGCCGCAAACGAATTCAGCCCGCTCAGCCTGCCCGCTGAAACCACCCCGGCCTGAACCCATAAACCAAGGGGCCCACAGCCCCGCACGGAGAAAATAACATGACTGATTGGCAAAAAATCTGCGCCGTAAGCGACATCCCGCAACTCGGGTCACGCGTAGTCAAGCACCCAAAAGGCGATATCGCCATCTTCCGCAACGCCGAAGACGAGATCTTCGCCTTGCACGACAAATGCCCGCACAAAGGCGGCCCGCTGTCGCAAGGCATCGTCCACGGCCGCACAGTCACCTGCCCGCTGCACAGCTGGAACATCAACCTGCACGACGGCCACGCCCAAGCGCCAGACGTTGGCTGCACCCGCAGCTTCAGCGTCAAGGTTGATGCCGGCGATGTCTACCTGCAGGTCAACTGACCATTACCCCCTTCCATCATCAAAGGGACTTGAGCGGACAGCAATGTCCGCTTTTTTTTATCCCGCCAATGCCTACACTGGAGAACAGCACACCGAACAGGATCTCATGCCATGAACTTCGTCCATCTCACCCGCATCGACGGCAGCCACGTCTACATCAACCTCGACATGGTCAGTGAAGTCATACCGCTTCCCGCCGGATCAAAATTGGTCATCCCGTCGGCCACCCGCGACATTGAACGCTACATCAAAGTACGCGAGCGCCCCGACATCGTCATGACCAGCATCAACATGTCGCGCCACACCAACCTGTCCACCGGACTCTGACCGCCTGCCACGAGGCGCCTGCCCTCATCTGGCGCCACACACACCGGCAACTGCCGGCCGCGGGAAATCCCTGCTCCAAAAAATTTAGATTGTTTACCCTAAATTCTCTCCCATTTGGGCCGATATTCAGTTATATTAGTAAACATGCATTTTCGAACAAACGGAAAAGCATATTTAAAACAAGGAGACAGCAATGAAAGCTAAAGCGATTCCTTCACAACTTCAATGGCTGGCCGCCGCACCGATGCTAGCAACCATCGGCGTAGGCGTCGCGATCGGCGCAGCCTGCAGCGGTGCCGCCTGGGCCTTGGGCAAGCTGATGCCCAAACGCGACAAGACCCACGTCGTCTAACACGACATCCAAACAGCAAAGCAGGAAGAAACTACAGGACAAGGCCAAATAACGATTACAGCCTGACAATACCCACCCAACCGGAAGCCCCCGCGACGCCGTCCACCGCAGACGCCGCTACAGCCTCCAGAAAAAGCCGGATGATCTCCGGCTTTTTTGCATTCTGGCAAACCATTGAGCCCAAACGGGAAACTCAAAATAATTTAGCTTATTCATAAACTTAGCATTGCACCCTTGCGCAGCTTAGCGCAACGCCAAGCAGAGTTTAGCACCCCTCGTGTGGGATTGAGATGGGATTGAAACGGCTGCCAACACGCGATCCCTATACAGCACACCACAGACGAAAGAGGAGTGCTGAACATGAAAACCAACCTCCGCAAAACCGAGCAAACCAACCACGATGTGATGCTGGCGACTGACATCTGTCGCGAGATGCGCATCTCCCGGCGCACTCTCGACGATTGGCTGGCAAACGGTGAAATCCTGCCCGGAACAAAAATCGGCCAGCGGTTATATTGGCGGCGGAACGATTTCTCAAAATGGCTGAATGACCGCTTTGAAGGAGCAGGTAAATAAGCCTGGCTCATCTACGTGATCAATACCCTCTTCCGCCGAAGGCTCGTCAAAGATCAGAGGGTTACTGCCATCCCCCCCAGGACGCCGATTCAGATGCGGGGTGCAGGCAATTGCAAAGGCAAAGACGTCGGTTTCCTGGTAACAAACGTGCGGGAACAATTTCCAACGCCTTGGCCCGACTTTATCCTGCCGCCAGTGCTACAGTGTTTGGGCACTGAGGCTGCAGCGATCGGACCGTTGTTGTGCTGTCATCATGGAGTAGCGCATTGTTTTCTACTTAGCCAACACACCCACATATGACAACGCTGCCAGGCGCTGACACCAGGCGTGATGCGCAAGAGCAACTGAACATTCACCCCCCGATTTCGATCATGCCTTGACGGTATTCAAGCGCAGCATCAATGTCATCGGATGCTGCGGCGACGTCTGAAAGCCGTAGTGCTCATAGAACTGCTTGGCGCGTTCGTGGAGCGCATGAACCAGCAAGGCGCGGACTCCGGTGTTCTGCGATACGGTAATGGCGCGATTCACTGCATCTTGCAGCATGGCCGCCCCTAACTTGATGCCTTGTGCTCGCCGATCCACCGCCAGCCTGCCGAGCACCATCACAGGAACCGGGTCCGGCATATTGCGGCGAATCGAACTGGTTGCCATTTGATGCGCGACCGCGCCAGCAGCCATGGCATAGAAACCGAGCACCCGATTTTCTTCACCCACAACCACAAAGGTTCGGCTTGCCCCGCTGGCCTGATTGTTCATTGCCCGACGTTTGAGCCACTCATCCAGAGCAGGCTCGCCGCATTCGAAGTCGCCCAATAAATGCGTCGCGGCAAGTGGCTGTGGCACCGAAAGCTTCAAGCTCATGCTGGATTGCTATCCCACGGCGCCTTGACGGCCATTAGCCGCTCAAGACCCGCATTGGCAGTCGGCGGTGCATCGAGCATCGCGGTGAACTGCTGGAATTTTTCCGCATCCAGCCCGAAAAAAACCTGGTCAAGCAACACGGCCTGCGCGCGCTCGCAGGCTGCTTCCAGCATGAAGTCCGAACGGTTTTTTCCCAACAAACTGGCCGCGTGATCAATGAGATCACGTTGTTCCGGCAGGGCACGTATATTGATGGCAGCAGCACGCATGGCGAAGCTCCTTGCGTAAATACAAAAGATACACAAATGGTAGCAATGCGTATATCTGTTGTCAACACGAACGCATTGCATTCTAACTACCTGGCCTGCCCGCGGCATCTCCATATCCTGTTGCGCCGGGAAGGCTGGCATCTAAGGAAACACTGAATTATTCAGACGCTTGATGAGCTTCCCCCGGAATTTCGTCTGCCAAAGGTAACGTAAAATCGAGGTTGCTTTTGAAAGGCAGGAAATGAAATTACCCAAGCAAGCCTACACCACCGAGTTCAAGGAGCAGGCGGTCAAGCGCGTGACAGACGGACAAAGCATCAGTGCCGTCGTCAAAGAGCTGGGGCTGGGCGACCAGACCTTGCGTAATTGGCTCAAGGCCGCGGCAGCGGGCAAGCTCAGAGGCGCAGGGAGCAAGGAGGTCACCCCCGAGGAGATGGAGCTGTCCCGGCTGCGCGCCGAGAATCTGCGGCTCAAGCGGGAGAACGAAATCCTAAAAAAAGCGACGGCGTACTTTGCCAGGGATGTCCTGTGAAGTACGCCTGGATTGCCGAACAAGGGCAGCGC
>CAZBWH010000019.1:0-28356 GCA_964495595.1 uncultured Burkholderiales bacterium
GCGAACGTGATCCAGGGTGTGATTCGAAGTGACCACCTCAACCGCGTCACCGCCCTGTGCCTTGAACTCGGTCAACAGGCGCAGCATCCGGGCCCGGCCGATTTCGTAACGCCCGGGGTGAGCCAGCACAGCCACCCCACCGGCCTGATGAATCCAGCCAATGGCATCCGGCAACGATGCCCACTGATGTGGCACATAGCCTGGTTTGCCCTTGACCAGAAATTTGCGGAAGGCGGCCCTGATGTCTTTGACCTTGCCGCTTTCCACCAGAAAACGGGCAAAATGCGTCCGGCTGATCATTTCCGGTCGCTCGGCCAGAGCCAGGGCACCGGCAAGGCTGCCGCCAATTCCCACCCTGGCCAAGTCGGCAGCCATCCGTTCGGCCCTGGCCAGGCGACCGGCGCGAACGCTGGCCAGCCCGGCCAGCAACTGCGGGTGCAGCGGATCGACGTTCAACCCCACCACATGAATGGTCAGACCGTCCCACGACACTGATATCTCCACACCGTCGATCAGGCAAAGGCCAACCACCGACGCAGCCGCCCGAGCCTCAGCCAACCCTGCCACCCCGTCATGATCCGTCAGGGCAAGCACCCGGCAGCCGCGCTGTGCTGCACGAGCCACCACCTGCGCCGGGGCAAGGGTGCCGTCGGAGCAACTGGAATGGCAGTGCAGGTCGATAGTCAGCATGAAGCAGGAACCAAAATGGTCTCGCAGAACTCGAAGTAAGCAATCATAACACTCTCGTCCACGCTTGGCCGATTCGGCACAAAGCGGCGCAAACGGCCCGTGGCCAGATTGCATGGACAATGGTCAAGATTCGGTTGCATAATCCGGCGCTATGAAATTCCTGTTTGACATGTTCCCGATCCTGTTGTTTTTCGGCGCCTACTATGCGACCGGGAAAGACATCTTTATTGCCACCGGCGCGACTATTGCGGCAACCGCAGGCCAGATCGCCTGGATGTGGTTTCGCCACCGCAAAGTCGACACCATGCTCTGGGTCAGCTTCGGCCTGGTTGCGGTATTGGGTGGCGCCACGCTACTGCTGCACAACAAGACCTTCATCATGTGGAAACCTACAGCCCTATACTGGCTGTTCGCAGCCACATTGCTGATCGCCCGCTATGTCATGGGCAAGAATCTGATGCGAACGCTGATGGAACAACAAGTCCGGCTGCCCGACCCGGTCTGGGACAAGCTGGTACTGGCCTGGGCCGGGTTCTTCCTGACCATGGGCGGGCTCAACCTGCTGGTGGCATTCCAGTTCAGTGAAGATACCTGGGTGAAGTTCAAGGTGTTTGGCGGCATCGGGCTGATGCTGCTGTTCGTTCTGGCGCAAGGCGTGGCCCTGTCGCGCTACGTCGACGAGCCGCAATCCGGAAAGGATCACTGAAGTGCTTTATGCCATCATTGGCACGGATGCCGATCAATCACTCACCAGTCGGCTGGCCGTTCGCCCGCAACACCTGCAGCGACTACAGCAGCTCCAACAAGAAGGCCGGCTGGTGCTGGCCGGCCCTTTTCCTGCAATCGACAGCCCTGACCCCGGCCCGGCCGGCTATTCGGGCAGCCTGATCGTTGCGGAATTCGAATCGCTGGAAGCTGCTACTGCGTGGGCTGACGCGGATCCTTATGTGGTAGATGGCATTTTTGCATCGGTAATCGTCAAACCATTCCGGAAAGTATTGCCCGCATGAACCTGCCAGATCTGATGCGACAATGTCTGGATGTGCTGGGACCAGTTGCGCTGGAAATCCACGACGAGTCCGCCCTGCACGCCGGCCACGAGGGCGCGAAAGGAGGCGGTGGCCACTACTGGCTGACCATCGTTTCGGCTGCATTTTCCGGCAAACCACGCCTTCAACGGCACCGCCTGGTCTATGATGCGCTTGGTGATCTGATGCATCAGCAAATCCATGCCCTGAGCATTCAGGCATACACTCCCGAAGAAGTTTAGTTTTTGAGATATTAGGACGACAAAATGATCAACACCCCCCGCCTGCTCGCTGTTTTGCTGACCGCCTCGTTGGCCATAACAGCCAAAGCCCAGAACCTCGCTACCGTCAACGGCGTGGCCATTCCGCAAGCCAAGATGGACATCCAGCTGAAAGCACTGGCTGCCCGCGGCCAGAAGGATAGCCCGGAATTGCGCAATGCCATCAAGGACAGCCTGATCACCGGAGCCATCATCGAGCAGGAAGCAACCAAGAAGGGACTGGACAAGCAAGCCGACGTTCAGGCTGAAATGGAAATGGCACGTCAGGCCGTTCTGTTTCGGGCGTATGTACAGGACTACATGAAACAGAATCCGGTAGCCGATGCGGACCTGAAAGCGGAATATGACAAATTCAGGGCCAGCCAGTCGCAAAAGGAATACAAGGTTCGCCACATTCTGGTCAAGGACGAAAAAACCGCGCTGGACATACTCGACCAGCTGAAAAAGGGTGCCAAGTTCGACAAGCTGGCCGAGAAGTATTCAGTTGATCCAGGCAGCAAGGCCAAGGGCGGCGACCTCGACTGGAATGCGCCGGGCAACTTCGTCAAGCCGTTCTCCGACGCGATGGTCAAGTTGGAAAAAGGCCAGATCAGCAAGGAACCTGTCAAATCCGACTTTGGCTTTCATGTGATCAAACTGGACGACTCGCGCAGCGCCAAGGTGCCGACTTTCGACGAACTCAAGCCGCAGATTTCCGAATTCATGCAGCGCAAAAAGCTGGAAAAACTGATGGCCGAGCTTCGCGGCCGTGCCAAGGTTGAATAATCTCACCTCACTGCTTCGGACGACGGACGGCTTCGCCGGCCGGCAGAAATGAAACGTTTTTGCCGGCTGCATGTATCGGTATCGCCACTGGGCCAGGCCGAAGTTGACCGGGTGGTGGCCGCGTTGTCTGACAGCGGTGCCCCTCCGCACTGGGTTCGCAAGGTCGACCGCCATCAGGTATACCTGCTGGAGGCCATCGCAGAACTGGAACTTGGCGACAACGATTCCGAACAGGGACTGGCGCAGCAACTGTCTGTCGCCATCTGGAAAAAGATCGGCCGCTACGTCAAGATCGTGGTCGACACCACCCGGGACGACATGCCGGCCGACTGTTTCGAACTCAACGAGCGGGATTACCGCAAACTGATGCGGACCCACTGATTCCGAGATGCATTCACCCCTCCCTTTCCGCCCCCCTACCGCGCCGACATGATCGCCTTCACCAGGGTCGGCCGGGTGTTGAGATCCATCTGCGGCGAATCGATACCGGCAGGGGCGTTACGGCACCAGGCCAGTTGGCTGGCGCGATCGGCCGACGATAGCCTGCTGACGATACTGACCCCCTCCAGCCTGATTCGCGCATCAATCTTGCTCCGCTCGTCACCACTCAGCCGTGAGCGCAGAATCGACTGGGTCCTGTCCAGCAGCACCGCATGACGGCTACGCCAGTCTGCCTGCGCCTGAGCGATGGGCCCCACGCTCGTGGTATCGACCGTGGCACACCAATCCCGCACCTGATCGATGCTGGCTGCCAGCCCCAGAGTAATGGCCGCCGCCATCAACGGATCGGCGCTTTCCCTGGCGCCGCTCTGGAACGACGGTGTGGCAATGGTCTTGCTGGTTTCATTCGCCGCACACGGCGTATCCTGAAACGCCACCTTGCCATCCGGACGGGTGCACTTGAACACGCCTGCTGAAGCAGGCGCAGCAACCAGCGCGGCCAGCAGAACGGCAGCGCATGGGATAATCGGTTTCATTTGTCTGACTCCCACACTGAACGGCACGTTTTCCGCCACGCAACCGGGGGTACGCATCAGGATTCCCACGCCCGGTCGAGCGCCTGCTCCAGCCGCTCGACAGCCATCACCTCAATACCGGCGATGGCTTGCTTCGGCTGATTGGCTTTCGGCACGATGGCGCGCTCAAAACCCAGTTTGGCGGCTTCTTTCAGCCGCTCCTGGCCACGCTGAACGGGCCGCACCTCTCCGGTCAGGCCAACTTCACCAAACACGACCAGTTTTTTTGCCAACGGTCGGTTGCGCAACGACGAGGCGATTGCCAGCAACACCGCCAGATCGGCGCCCGGCTCAGCGATCTTGACCCCGCCAACGGCGTTGATGAATACATCCTGATCGAAACAGGCAATGCCGGCATGGCGGTGCAACACCGCCAGCAGCATCGCCAGCCGGTTCTGCTCCAGTCCGACCGACAGCCGCTTCGGGTTCGGCGCGTGGGCATCGTCGAGCAATGCCTGAATTTCCACCAGTAGTGGCCGCGTACCTTCCTGGGTTACCAGCACACATGAGCCCGGCACTTCGGTGGTGTGATGCGACAGGAACAGTGCCGACGGGTTGGACACGCCGCGCAAGCCTTTGTCGGTCATTGCGAAGACCCCCAGTTCGTTGACGGCACCGAAGCGGTTCTTGATCGCACGAATCAGACGGAAACTCGAATGGGTGTCGCCCTCAAAATACAACACGGTGTCGACAATATGCTCCAGCACCCGCGGGCCAGCCAGCGCGCCCTCCTTGGTCACATGGCCGACGATGACCAGGCTGGTACCCTGGCGCTTGGCATATCGCGTCAGCTGCGCCGCGCATTCACGCACCTGCGCTACGCTGCCGGGTGCCGATTGCAGTTGTTCAGTGTAGACCGTCTGGATCGAATCGATGACTGCTACCTCGGGCTGTTCCTGCTGCAGGGTGGCAAGAATTTTCTCGACGCTGATTTCCGCCAGCAAACGGATCGGCCGTGGGTCGATCGCCAGCCGGGTGCCGCGCAGCGCGATCTGCTGCGCCGATTCTTCGCCACTGACGTACAACACCTTGCGCTGCTGGCCCAGGTTGGCCAAGGCCTGCAACAGCAGTGTCGATTTGCCAATGCCTGGGTCACCGCCGATCAGCACCACCGCGCCGCGCACAATGCCGCCACCCAGCACCCGATCCAGCTCGTCGATGCCAGTGCCGGTGCGCGGCGCCTCTTCTGCCTCGACCTGCGCCAGCGACTGCACCACACTGGCCGTGGCCAGCCCCTTGAAACGGCTCGGGGTATTATCCTGAACCGTTTCCACCAGCGTGTTCCATTGGCAGCAGCCGGGGCACTGACCCTGCCACTTGGGTGAGATCGCGCCACAATCGCTGCAACTGTAAACCGCTTTCGCCCTAGCCATCAGGCAGCCGCTTTGCGGGTGAGAAAATCCACGCTCGGGGCAAACAGCGCCGCACCAGTCACCGGCCGGCTGAAGTTGAGCAGATGGTCGTAATGCCCGGCGGCATCAGGGCAGAACATGCGCTGCAACATGCGGGTGAACGGCTGCGGGCTGCGCGCATACGAAGCAAACATCAGCCCCATTTCGTCCAGATGGCCGTAAGGCATGCTCTGACGCAGAATTTCCAGCTCCTCGCCCTCCTCCTCGATCACCACCCGGGCAATATGGGCGGTCGGCGGTTTGATCTCGTCGCCCATTTCCACATCATCCTGCTTGGTACGGCCAATCACCTGCTCCTGCTCAGCCTCGGCCGTCGTGCGCCATTTGGGCATATTGTGCACCCAGCGCTGAAGGTGCAAATAACTGCCGCCGGCGAATTCAGCCTCGTCATCGCCCACCAGCGCCACTTTGGCGCGCTCCTCCCCCTCGGGGTTCTCGGTCCCGTCGACAAAGCCGGTCAGATCGCGGCTGTCCAGATAACGGAAACCGTCGATCTGTTCGCCCCACCGCACCAGCGGGCCGAGCTGCGCCGCGATCAGGTTGGCCAGTTCGAAATTCAGATCGTGGCGCTCGCCGCGCAGATGCAGCAGCCCGCCAATTTCGCTGCAAGGCAGGTCGATCACCGGGTCGGCAAACTGAGGAAAAGCCTGCAGCCCGGCCGGCCGGGCTCCGTACAGCCACTCCCACACGCCAGCGCCAATCGCCACCACACTGCACAAGCCGGCCTGCGGGTATTCCGCCGCCAGAGTCTGCGTCAGTAACGGCACCTGCGCCAACGCCCGGCGCGCCGCAGCCACGTCGACACCGTCGCGCCAGTCAAAAGCAATAAAGCTGGCATAACCACGCGCCTCGGCGCAAATTCCGGATTGCGCAACTGCAATCATTCCCCACTCCTTTTTTCAAGATCCGTCACACGTTAGCCAATCGCACTGTAAAGCGCAATGTCAAGTCACTCCAGCGCCAGCCGGTAGCATCCTGTACTACATGCGCCGTTCTAGACTCCGTTGACATAGGTTTCCCTGTCGCGCCGGACCGAGTTTTGCGGCCAGCCAAGGCGCGGTGAGCGCCGAATAGCGGGCTATTTCAGCGAGCCGCAACGCCGGATGGCCGCAAAAATCGGCTGACCCTATCTTCGGCGCGCCACGCGGTAACGCGCTCGCTCAGCTTGACCGGCCTCGGAAACGTGCCAGCGGCTACGCGCCGCCAGATGGTGGACTTGGAGAACGGCAACAGGCCCGGAACGCCTGTTTTCTTGTCGCCTACCAGCAGTGGCAGGCGGACAAAGCCGGTTTGAGGGAGAAGTACGGTACGGTGCTGCATGATGCGGCTCGCTTTCTAGTGAATCGAGCCGCCATTACAGCAATGGGGTTGAAGGCTAAATAGATCGTCTGCCTGCTTACGTAGTGCGTCTGCGTGTTAACGTAGTGCGTGTGCTGGCAAACAGAGTCTCGGCGTCCGGCATTTCGGGCAGCCATTGAATGTATATCGTTCTCAGTATCGACTCATCGGTTCCGGGTAAGGGTCTGCCAATAGATACAGCAAACTCCTTCACGTCTGATCTTATTGCTCTAGCGGCACTGAGGCGAGATTGCCACTGACCACTTGGCGGTGCCTTTTCCCGGTTTTCCTCCCGTCGGAGTAGGCGCGGCAAACTCGGTTATTCGATCATCCAGCCCGCTTGAATGGAATCACCACGGCACCGGCTTTCAGGCTATCCAGATAATCGGCCCATTGCTGCATCATGGCTTTGCGCTCTTTGATGAACTTGGTTCGGTTGTAGGCCGTGCCTAACGCATCTGGCACGGTATGAGATAACTGATGCTCGATCACTTCCGGCTTATGGCCAAGCTCTTCGTGCAGGATGGTTCGCGCCATCGCCCGGAAGCCATGGCCGGTAATCTCGGTTTTGGTGTCATAGCCTAAGCGCCGTAACGCGGCGTTGATGGTGTTGCCGGACATGGTCTTGGCTGAGCCCGTGCCGGGGAACACATAGCGGCCGGCACCTGTCGGTGCATGTAGTTCTCGCAGCGTTTCAACAGCCTGTCGTGGCAACGGAACAAGATGGTCGTTTTTGGTTTTTGAAACGACATAGCGCCATTCCGCCCGATCAAGATCAATATCGCTCCATTCGGCCTTGCGTAGCTCGCCCGGCCTAGCAAACAGCATCGGGGCCAGCTTCAACGCACACTGCACAATGAACGTGCCGTGAAACTCATCAAACGCCCGTAACATGCCCGCAACGCTTGCCGGGTCAGTAATCGATGGAAAGTTTTTGCCCTTGGCCGAAGGGATAGCCCCTACAAGTGGTTGCGCCGGATCGCTCTTTGCCTTGCCGCGGGCAATGGCATAGCGAAACATCCGGCTAATCTCGCTGCGAATCTTATTCGCTGTATATCTCACACCACGCCCATCAATACGCCGCAGCACGGCCAGCACTTCGGGGCTTCGATCTGGTCGATTGGGCGGGCACCGAGCCAGGGGAATACGTCATGCTCAAATCTGGATAGCGTTTTCTTGTTCTGCGCCTCGGCAATATTCGATTGCCGCCAATCCTTCCATTCGCGTGCGACTTCTTCAAACGAGCCAGCGGGCGGCAGGCCGTCCTGTGCTCGTTGCTCTTCGGCCTTCACCTGCTCCTGCTGCTCTTTTTTGGCTTTGCGCAAGTCGCTAGGGTCGGTTCCTGCCGCTACATGCTCCCGCGCTTCATCCGCCAGCTTGCGAACGGCACTCAGTCCAACCTTGGGATAAACACCGAGCGACAATGTTTTACGCTTGCCGTTGATGCTGTAGTCCAGTCTCCACCAGCGGGAATCATCAGGGTTGACCAGCAGGTATAGCCCGTCGCCATCGCGCAGGCGCGTTGGCTTGTCTTTTGGCTTGGTGTTGCGGATGGTCACATCTGACAGTAAGTGGCGGGCCATATGCAGTAACTTTCCCGATGCAGTAAGTAAAAAACAGCAGTTACTGCAAAAGTTACTGCACAAAACGTGGGATGGCAAGCGATGGAATGAGACGCTATGAGCGGAAAAAAACCCGCAAATCATTGAAATTAAGCGGGTTTTGATATGTCTTGCTACGTCTTGAAACAGTGATATGGTGCCCAGGAAGAGACTCGAACTCTTACACCTCGCGGCGCTGGAACCTAAATCCAGTGCGTCTACCAATTCCGCCACCTGGGCCGTGATCCGGTCGATATGATCAATCGGCCGGTTTAGAGCAGCGCGGATTGTAAACTGAAGCGCCACATCGGGCAAATGGCTTGGTCAGCAAGCCTCATGTCAGCGTACTACCTTGAACAGCAAATCCCAGACGCCATGACCCAGATTAAGCCCTCGCTGCTCAAACTTGGTCAGTGGCCTGAATACCGGGCGCTCGGCGAAACCGTGTGCGGTATTACGCAATTGCGGATGCTGTGACAAAACGACAAGCATTTGCTGCGCGTATTCCTCCCAGTCGGTTGCGAGGTGCAGATAGGCGTCGTGTTTCATTCGCGAAACGATCTTGTCGATAAATAATGGCTGAACGAGCCGGCGCTTGTGGTGGCGCTTCTTTGGCCACGGGTCTGGAAAGTAGAGATGGAATCCGTCCAGTGATTGCGGTGGCAGCATATGATCGACCACTTCCACTGCATCATGACGGATGATTCGCAGGTTGGTAAGGCCACGTTCGTCGATCAACTTCAGCAAGTTGCCCACGCCGGGTCCGTGCACCTCCACCCCCAAAAAATCGGTATCGGGGCGTCGCGCGGCGATCTCGGCAGTGGCAGTCCCCATGCCAAAACCGATTTCAAGCACTTTGGGTACCTGTCGGCCAAAAAGTGAATGCAAATCCAGCGGTACGGGTTGGTAGTCGATCCCCCATTGCGGCATGCCTTCATCGATCGATCGCAACTGTGCCTCAGAGAGATGTCCCTGCCGCAAAACGAAACTGCGAATCGGTCGTTGGGTGGGGTCTTCCGGATTGGTGTACACCGATCCAATTACCGGTTTTCGTTGATCTGTCACTTGCCGATCAATCCTGTCATGGGTGAACTCGGGTCAGCGCTATATAGCTTGCGGGGCATCCGCCCGGCCAGAAAAGCCTCCCGGCCTGCTTCGACAGCTTTTTTCATTGCGCCAGCCATGAGCACCGGGTCTTTGGCGTGGGCAATCGCGGTATTCATCAGTACGCCATCACACCCCAGCTCCATGGCAATGGCTGCATCGGAGGCGGTTCCGACACCAGCATCGACCAATACCGGGACATGGCTCTGCTCGATGATCAAGCGCAGGTTCCAGGGGTTGAGAATGCCCATGCCGGAACCAATCAGGGAGGCCAGAGGCATGATGGCACAACACCCCAGGTCTTGCAGTTGCCGGGCCACAATCGGATCGTCGGAGGTATAGACCATTACGTCAAAACCATCTTTCACCAGGACTTCTGCAGCCTTGAGTGTCTCGATCACGTTGGGAAACAGGGTTGTTGGGTCGCCCAACACCTCAAGCTTGACCAGCCGGTGCCCATCAAGCAGTTCACGTGCCAATCGCAATGTCCGCACGGCATCGTCGGCGGTGTAACATCCGGCGGTATTCGGTAGCAGGGTAAACCGGTTCGGCGGAATGGCTTCCAGAAGATTAGGCTGATCGGGATCCTGGCCGATGTTGACTCGGCGGATGGCCAAGGTAACGATGTCTGCCCCGCTGGCATCAATCGCACAGCGGGTTTCAGCAAAATCCCGATACTTGCCGGTGCCAACCAGCAGCCGGGATGCATAGGGTTTGCCAGCGATGGTAAGTTGGTCCATGAATAAAGTCATTTCTTTGAGATAGAAAGTCAGCCGCCGCCTACGGCGACGACGATTTCCAGCCGGTCATTGTCTTGCAGGATAACCGCGGAAAATTCGCTGCGGGGGATGATATTCCCATTCAGCTCGATGGCAAGACGCTTGCCGCTCAGATCGAGTTCTGCTAGCAATTGATCCACCCGCAGGGGTTGGCTGAATTGCTGGGGCTGGCCATTAATGATGAGAATCACGACAGGTGACAGTCAAATTAGGCGATTCTACCACGACAGCCAGACAGCGAATCAGGTCGGACTTCCCCGCATGCGGTTGATCCTGACTGCTACCGGTAACTGGCGCAAGGCTCTAATGACCTTGGCCAGATGCGCACGATGCTCTACTTGCAAGGTGAAGTTGATGGTGGTGTAAGCTGTTTGTTCCGGCTCATCGTCCATATGCACGTTCTGGATATTGGCGCCTTCATCAGCAATCGCTGCAGCGATCTGCGCCAATGCGCCTCTTTCATGCACAGCCAGCACCCTGACATTGACGTCGAACAGGCGCTGAACGGTCTGATCCCATTGCACGTCCAGCAGCTTTTCCGGGTCGATGCGGCTCTTGCGCAGCATTGGGCAATCATTCGTATGAACGATCAAACCCTGCCCCTTTTTGATAAGACCGATAATGGGATCACCGGGAATCGGGCTACAGCACGGAGCAAACTGAACGGCCATGCCCTCGGTGCCATGAATAGTGATTGGGTCTGGCCGGTGTGGCACATCCGACGACACACTACCTGGAGCCAGCAGCCGCTTGGCCACCACCACCGGCAAACGCTTGCCTAGTCCGATGTCAGACAATACTTCCTGCCGGGTTCGCTCGCCAGCTTCCTCACGCAAGAAACGCTCCCAGAGCGCTTCGTCCACTGGCTCGGTCAGCTTCAATGCAGCCAGAGACTGGTTGAGCAAACGTTCGCCAAGCGCGACCGACTCTTCGTAACGCATGGTCTTGAGAAAATGCCGGATGTGAGAACGCGCCTTGCCGGTTGCGACAAAGTGCAGCCAGTTAGGGTTGGGTTTTGATGTACTGGCAGTGATGATTTCGACCCGGTCACCATTGCGCAATACGGTTCGCAAGGGCATCAACTCGTAGTTGATCTTGGCGGCAATACAACGATTGCCAATGTCGGTATGGACTGCATAGGCAAAATCAACCGCCGTCGCCCCTTGCGGCAAAGAGAGTATCTTACCTTTCGGGGTGAATACGTAAACCTCATCTGGAAACAGGTCAACCTTGATATGTTCGAGAAACTCGATCGAATCGCCGCTTTGGGACTGGATTTCCAGCAGGCTCTTGAGCCACAGATGGGTACGCTGCTGCACCTCGTTGATGCTGACGTTGCCTGATTTGTAAATCCAGTGTGACGCCACGCCTGATTCGGCAACCTTGTGCATTTCCTGCGTGCGGATCTGGATCTCGACCGGAGTACCGTATGGTCCGAACAGTGTGGTATGAACCGACTGATACCCATTGCCCTTCGGAATGGCAATGTAGTCCTTGAACTTTCCAGGAATGGGTTTGTAAAGTCCATGGAGCGCGCCAAGCGTGAGATAGCAATGTGGCACGTCTTTGACGATCACCCTGAATCCATAAATATCAAACACCTGAGAAAAGGTCAGGTGCTTTTCCTGCATTTTTTTGTAAATACTGTAGAGATGCTTTTCCCGCCCGTTCACAAACGCATCAATCCCTGATTCAGCCAGCTTGTGCCGAATGGCTTCCAGGATTTTGCTCACCACTTCACGACGATTACCCCTGGCGGATTTCAGCGCCTTGGCCAGCACTAGATAGCGATGGGGGTGTACATACCGGAAGCTGAGATCCTCAAGTTCCTGATAGACGCTGTTCAATCCGATCCGGTTGGCAATCGGCGCGTAGATATCCATGGTTTCACGGGCGATACGCTTCTGCTTGTCGGCATTCATCGACTCAAGCGTACGCATGTTGTGCAACCGGTCAGCCAGCTTGACCAGAATGACGCGAATGTCCCGTGCCATCGCCAGCAGCATCTTGCGAAAATTTTCTGCCTGGGCATCTTCCTTGGTCTGGAACTCAAGCCGCTCCAACTTGGACAATCCGTCGACCAGGTCTGCAACGGGCTTGCCGAACTGGTCAGCGATCTCCAGCTTGGAAACGGCAGTATCCTCCATGACATCATGCAGCAGCGCTGCAATCAGCGCCTGATGGTCGAGATACCAGTCTGCCAAGATCGACGCGACAGCAACCGGATGGGTGATGTAAGGATCTCCGCTCTTGCGGAATTGGCCACTATGCGCCTTCTCCCCGAACCGGTAGGCAGCTTCCAGCAGCTCAACTTCGTCGGGTTCAAGATAGGTGGCCACCTTGTCAAGCAACTGGCTTGCCTGAGGCAACTGAGGAGGCAATAAAGGAGTGGAACCCGCCTGGAAAGGCGAGGCCGGGGTCGCAGGCGTCTCGCCAGGCACCGGGAGATCAGCCATGGCTAAAGTTGGGCCGCACACGGAAGGGGCATTGTGCCGGGCATCGCGGGCACCCGGCTCAATCAATACAATCAGGCTTGGCCACGATTGAGGATTTCAGTACCAACGTGACCCTCGGCAATTTCCCGTAACGCCAGCACAGTGAATTTGTCCTTGCCCGGATCGACAAACGGAGTCGCTCCGTTAGCCAGTTGGCGGGCACGGAATGTGGCGGCCAGCGTCAGGTCAAAGCGGTTATTGATCTGTTTCAGACAATCTTCGACAGTAATACGTGCCATGATTTGGGTTCCTAAGAGATAAATGGTGGTCAGGGGTCGCCTCCGCCAAGGGGAGGCAAATCAGGTTGCTCAGAGGCCCTTGAGAGCGACGATCAAGTCATGATGCCGTTGTGACTGGGGTGCGATCATCAGCCGCTGGCTACGCACGATGCTGATCAGATCGCGCACGGCCTCGTCGATCAGCTCATTGACGATGACAAAATCAAAGGCATCAACATGGCTGATCTCTTCGCGGGCAGAAGCCATTCTGCAAGCAATGGACGCATCGCTGTCCTTTGCCCGGTTGCGCAACCGTTGTTCCAGCACATCCAGCGCCGGAGGCAGGATGAAAATGCCGACCGCCTGGGGAAACAGGCGGCGCACCTGCTCGGCGCCCTGCCAGTCGATTTCCAGAAGTATGTCGTGGCCGGCTTCAAGCTGCTGGCGAATCCAGTGCTGTGACGTGCCGTAAAAATTGCCATACACTTCGGCACTTTCCAGAAACTCCCCGCGCTGCAACATTTCGAGAAAGACCTCGCGCGAGACAAAATGGTAGTGCTTGCCATCCTGTTCGCCCTCTCGCGGCGCACGAGTAGTGTGGGAAACCGACAGACGGACTCTTGGGTCTGCAGCCAACAAGGCAGCGACCAGTGTTGTCTTGCCAGCGCCGGATGGCGCGGTGACGATGAAAATGTTCCCTTGTTGCATGGATCAGGCGCTTTCTGCTGGAGAGACAAACTGACCGTCAAGGTTACCATATTCAGACAAGTTTATTAATGGCAGCATCAGCCTGCGTATTGCGGGCAGCAGTTGAATTGCCTCGCCCGCCATCAATGTAGGCTAAACTGCAGACAGCCCAACAAACGACCCAGCACCATGCAACTGATTGCCTCACTGACCTCACCGTTCGCACGCAAGATTCGCGTCCTGCTGCATGAAAAGGCCATCCCCTGCGACCTCGTGATTGACATCCCGTGGAATGCAGACACCCGGGTACCGCAATTCAACCCGTTGGGCAAAGTGCCGGTACTTGTTACAGATGCCGGTCAGTCAATCTATGACTCGGCTGTCATTGCAGAATATATCGACAGCGTACTGACCGAGCCGCAGTTTCTGCCAGCAGATCGCCTCCGGGCAATTGAGGTCAAGGTAAACGAAGCGCTGGCGGACGGCATCACCGACGCAGCCGTTACCATCTTTGTCGAACGCAAACGGGCGCCAGAACGGCAGGACGGCGACTGGATCGACCGCCAGATCGGCAAAATCAACCATGGATTGGCCGCGCTGGAACGCAGACTGGCCGAGAAATCCTATCTGGCCGGCGACCAGCCAACCCTCGCAGACATCGCTGCGGCATGTTCGCTGGGATATCTGGATTTCCGGTTTCCCGACATTGACTGGAGAACCGAACACGCCTCGATCGTACCGTGGGCAGAACAGCTATTCAGACGCCCGTCTTTCGTTCATACCCGACCACCGGCCTGAACGGCTTGCCCTGCCATCATGCAGAAGCCGGGCTGCACGACCGATCCCACTTGCGAATCCGACCGCAGATTGCTGGCGCTTGAAAGTGCAGCTATCGCGCTTGCCAGCCACCCGTCCCGGCTGCTGTCGTTTCCTCCATTACTCGAGACACAATTCGAATCCGACAGCACTGCGGCCAGACTGGGGCGCTTGCGCCTGCTGGGGCTGATTGCCTTGCTGCTGCTCAACCTGTTCAATCTGACTGATCCGATGATGCTGCCCGACATCGCTGCGCACGCCATGCGGGTTCGCCTGGGGATTGTCACACCGATCATGGCGCTGGTGGTGGCAAGCATGTCCTTGCGTCCGCTGACACCCTGGCGAGAATGGCTGACTGCATGTCTGGTATTGCTTGCAGGTGGTAGTCTGATTCATCTGTTCACCCTCAGCCAGCACGCCAACGCATTGCAATATCACACTGGCGTGATCCTGATCGTAATGTTCAGCTGCATCGTATTGCGGCAGCGCTTCTGGTTCGCTCTAGGCACAAACCTGATTCTGCTGATCGCATACGGCTACGCAATAGTAGCGCTACCCGCCATGCCACCGGAGGTCAAGCTGAACAGCATCATGGTGCTTTTCTCAGCCGTCTGCATCAGCCTGATGGCAAACTACCAGTTGGAATTCGACTTGCGCCGCACCTATTTACAAACCCTGCTGCAGCGAATCGAAACTATCCGCATGGGGTTTGCACGTGACGAACTGGCGCGACAGGCCCAGTCAGATGAACTGACCGGGCTGGCCAATCGACGCTCGTTCGATGGCACGTTGCAAACCGACTGGTTGCGCGCCCAGCGCAACCGGGAACCGATTGCGTTACTTTACCTGGATGTCGATTATTTCAAGCCATACAACGATCATTACGGACATCAGGCGGGAGATGCATGCCTCAAGCAGGTAGCAGGCATCATGCAGCAATCAGTGCAGCGCGCAACGGACCTGTGCGCCCGCTATGGTGGCGAAGAGTTTGTCATACTGTTGCCGCAAACCGGCATGGCCAATGCGCTGGCCATTGCAGAACGGCTGCGCGCCAGTATTGAATCAGCTCGAATTCCACATGCGCACTCTGCAGCTGCCCAATGGGTAACGATCAGCTGCGGAGTCGCCAGCATGACCCCCCGGCAGGATCAGGCTCCGGCATTTCTGGTTGAAGCGGCTGACAAGGCACTGTACGTTGCCAAACAGTCGGGGCGAAACAGGATCAGCGGCTACAGTCGGCCGACCGGCCTGCCTCCTGGCCCGGCCAACCTGACGCACTGAGCACACAGACTACCCGACACCCCACCCCGGCAGTCAATCCGAATGTTGCCAACACTCAGTCGACAATACCTTCTGCTGAGCGGATACGGATCTGCAAGGGTAGCTGACGATTGAACTCCACATCGGCTTCCGGCTGCAGGGTGACGTGGCCGATGCCGAATTCACGGTGCAGTAAGGTGCGGCAGCTGGCCAGTACCAGCGGCCACTGCGACAGGTCGTCGACCTGCAGGTGTGCCGACAAGGCGGTGCGTTCGCCACCGAGCGACCAGACATGTAAATCGTGCACCGACGACACACCCTGCACCGCAGCCAGTCGGTGTCCGACCTGCTCCAGCACCAGGCCGGACGGCACACCGTCGAGCAATACGTGCAGCGCGTGTTTCAGCAGATTGAAAGTCGAACCGAGGATCAGCAGGGCCACCAGTAGCGACAGGATCGGGTCGATCGGTGTCCAGCCGGTGAAGTGGATCACCGCACCTGCCAGCAGCGCGGCCACCGAGCCGAGCAGGTCGCCGAGTACATGCAGCAGTGCGGCGCGTGAATTGAGCGAATGGGCATCGCGGCTGAGCACAAACGCGACCACGATATTGACTACCAGACCGGCAAACGCAATCAGCATCACCGAGGCGCCGGCCACCGGCTGCGGCGCCTGCAGCCGTTCCACCGCTTCGACGACGATCCAGACGATCACCGCCAGCATCAGCAGCCCGTTGAGCAACGCGGCCACCACTTCGGCGCGGCCCAGTCCGTAGCTGTGGCTGGCCGACGGCGGCCGGCGCGCTACCCATTGCGCGAACGCCGCCAACCCGAGGGCGGCAACGTCGGAAAACATGTGGCCGGCATCCGACAGCAGCGCCAGCGAGCCGGACCACCAGCCACCGGCCACCTCGATGCAGGCAAAGGCCAGCGTCAGCAACAGGGCCCAGGTCAGGCCGCCGCCGTGGTGATGATGGTGGTGAGCGTGCTCGTGGTCGTGCTCATGCTCATGCTCATGGGCGGCATGATCATGTTTATGGGGATGGCCATGATCATGCCCGCAGGAAGTATGCTGCCCATGACCGCCGGCCATGGCTCAGGCCTCGCCCACAGGAGGGAACGGCAGATCGGCGCTGGCCAGGCCGATGCCGCCGATTTCGCGCACGGCTTTGACGAAATGTGCATCTTCATGCAGGCCGGTCATGCTGACCGGGTGCGGATGGCCATGCATGCGGCCGAGGCGCGCCAGGCTGACCGGTGTGATCTGCCAGTGCAGTTTGCGCAGCAGTTCGTCGGCCTGGTCCGGGCGATTGCACACCAGTACCATGTCACAGCCGGCTTCCAGCGCCGCCACCGCCCGTGCAGTGATGTCCTCGCCGGCCACGCTGGCCCCTTCCATACACAGGTCGTCACTGAAAATAACACCGTCGAAACCCATCTGCTGACGCAGGATGTCGTGCAACCAGACACGCGAAAAGCCGGCCGGCTGACTGTCGACCTGCGGGTAGATCACATGCGCCGGCATCACCGCGGTCAGGCCATACGGAATCAGCCGCACGTACGGCTCGATGTCGTCCCGCTGCAGTTCTGCCAGCGAACGCCGGTCGACCGGCACTTCATGATGAGAATCTTCGTTGACGTAACCATGTCCGGGGAAATGTTTGCCGACCGTCGGCATGCCGCCTTTGCGCAGGCCGATCTGCAAAGCGTGGACCAGCTGGGCGACGATGGCCGGGTCGCGGTGAAACGCGCGGTTGCCGATCACGGCGCAACGCTCGAAATCCAGATCCAGCACCGGAGTGAAGCTGAAATCGACACCGCAGGCCCGCAATTCAGCGGCCAGAATCCAGCCACAGTCTTCCGCCAGCTGCTGTGCCTGCTTCTGGTTCTGCTCCCAGATCACGCCCAGTTCTCGCATCGCCGGAATACGGGTAAAGCCCTGTTTGAAACGTTGCACCCGGCCGCCTTCGTGATCGACTGCGATCAACAACGGCGGGCGGCGCAGGGCGTGGATTTCGGCCGTCAGCGCCTGCAGTTGTTCGACCGATTCGTAGTTGCGGGCAAACAGGATCACACCGCCGACCTGCGGATGTTGCAGGCGTTCGCGTTCGTGATCGGTCAGTTGCTTGCCGGCGATATCGACCATTACCGGGCCGAGCGGAGTGGGATTGGGCAGTGCGTTCATAGATTTTCTGTCAGGTTTCCATCACGACGAAAGCGACCACATGCTGGCGTTCGTCGCTCAAACTCAAATGGATAGTATGGATATTACGGGCCTGCAACTCGGTTTCGAGCAGCGGATCGCAGCGGAATCCTGGGCGACCGAGTGTATCGTGGACCACGGCGATCCGCCGTAAGGTCACGGCACCGCGGATGCCGGTGCCGAGCGCCTTGGCGAATGCTTCTTTGGCTGCGAAACGTTTGGCCAGAAAAGCGGCAGGGTTACCGGCTTCCCGCCATGCGGCTAGCTCATCGTCCGCCAGCAACTTGGCGGCAAATGCCTCGCCGTGGCGCTGTAACGCGGCTTCCAGCCGAGTGATGTCGACGATGTCGGTGCCGATGCCGAAAATGGCCATCAGGCTGCGTTACGGCTGGCCAGCTCGATCAAGTGCTTCATTTCGCGCACCGCTTCCTTGAAGCCGACAAACAGGGCATGACCAACGATCGCGTGGCCGATGTTCAGCTCGCGGATCCCCTTGATCGCCGCAATACGTTGCACGTTGTGATAATGCAGCCCATGGCCTGCATTGACACGCAGACCGGACTGGGTGCCGTAGGCCACTGCTTCGCGGATGCGCTCCAGTTCGCGGCCGAGAGCCTCGCCGGTTTCTGCTTCGGCATAACGGCCGGTGTGGATTTCGACCACCGGCGCGCCTGCTGCTACCGCCGCGTCGATCTGCTCGATATCGGCGTCGATGAACAACGAGACACGAATGCCGGCTTCGGTCAATGCCTTGGTCGTTTTCTTGACCCGGTCAAAATAACGCACCACGTCCAGGCCTCCTTCGGTGGTCAGCTCCTCGCGCCGTTCCGGCACCAGGCAGGCATCGTGTGGCTTGATTTTCAGTGTATTGGCGATCATTTCGTCGGTCAGCGCCATTTCCAGGTTCATGCGCGTCTGGATCACTTCGCGCAGGATTTCCACGTCGCGGTCCTGGATATGGCGCCGGTCCTCGCGCAGATGCAGGGTAATCAGGTCGGCGCCGGCCGATTCGGCCACCACGGCCGCCTGCACCGGGCTCGGATAACGGGTGCCACGCGCCTGGCGCAAGGTGGCGACGTGGTCGATGTTCACGCCCAACTGGATCATCTGCTTCTCCATTTCATAACTGATTCAGATCGCGCAGCAACTGCCGGGTATACAGCTGCCGTTCGCCCAGGCATGCCCCAAGTAATTGGCGCATCAACAGCTTGCTCTGCTGCAGCGTTTCAGCGTCCGGATACAGGCCTGAAGCCATGTTCAGCAGTGTAGCACCGCTGATCGCGCCATCGGACCCGGAATCGGCGTCGATCAGGCCACGTTGTGGCAGCCAGAGGTAAAGACGGTCGGCCTGCACCCGGTCGCCATGTTCGACAGTACGGCCCAGATCGACACCGTAACCCAGCGCCTGCAGCAGCTGCAGCTCGAAGCGACGCAACACCGGCGCCACCTCGCCGCCGGCCGCAAGGCCGCGCACCGCCTGATAGTAGTCGGCAAACAACGATTCGTGCGGGTCGTCGCGGGCAAGCAGGTGCAACAGGAGTTCGTTGAGATAGAAGCCACACATCAGAGGCAGGCCGGTCAGCTGCGGCACCCCGCCCTGCCATTCTGCAGCGTGCAGGGTTTTCAGCTCGTTCTTGCCAAACCAGCTGAGCAGCAGCGGCTGGAAGGCCAGCAACACGCCGCGCAATACCGAACGCGGCCGGCGGGCACCTCGGGCGACAATCGCCACCCGGCCGAAATCACGGGAGAACGCTTCGATGATCTGGCTGGTTTCGCGGTAGGGATAATGATGCAGCACGAAAGCCGGCTGGTTTTCGATACGGCGAGGCTGGCTCATGCGGCGACCGGGTCGGTTTTATTCGAGGCCGAGCTGTTTGATGAAACGCACGTCGTCGGCCCAGCCACTCTTGACCTTGACCCAGATTTCCAGGAATACCTTGGCGTCGAACAGCTTTTCCATATCGAGCCTGGCCGCACTGGCGATCTCCTTCAGCTTGATCCCGCCCTTGCCGATCACGATCGCTTTCTGGTTCTGCTTGTCGACATAAATCGCGGCGTGAATGCGCCGCAGATTGCCTTCTTCTTCGAATTTCTCGATTTCGACGTTGATCGAATACGGCAATTCCTCACCCAGCAGGCGGAACAGCTTCTCGCGCACGATTTCGGCGGCGAGGAAACGTTCGCTCTTGTCGGTGATCTGTTCTTCAGGATACAGCGGGATACCTTGCGGCAAATTCGGCCGGATGGCATCCAGCAGCTGTTCCATCTGCTGGCCGCGTTGTGCGCTGACCGGCACGATGCCGGCGAAATCGAATTTCTCCGCCATTTGTTGCATGAACGGCAGCAACAGGCCTTTTTCGTGTTTGTCGATCTTGTTGACCACCAGCCAGACCGGCCGATTCGTCGGCAGCAGTGGCAACACTTCGGCATCGGCAGCGCCGAATTTCAATGCCTCGACTACGAACAGCACCACATCGACATCGCCAAGGGTATCGCGCACACTGCGATTCATCGCATCGTTCAGCGCATTGCGATGTTTGGTCTGGAAGCCCGGCGTATCGACAAAAATGAACTGGCTGACGGCATCGGTGTAGATGCCTGTGACCCGGTGACGGGTGGTCTGCGCCTTGCGCGAGGTAATGCTGATTTTCTGCCCGATCAGGTGATTGAGTAGTGTCGATTTGCCGACATTGGGCCTGCCAACGATGGCGACAAAGCCGCAGTGGAAAGCAGGTACAGCCAGATCAGTAGTCAATGCAGTCATGCTCGCAGTCGCCCTTCGGCTTGTTCGTAGGCCAGCGCAGCTGCTTGCTGCTCGGCCATGCGGCGATTGGTGCCATTGCCGCGTGTGCTGATTTGCAGCGATTCGAGCACACAGTCGACAACAAAGGTCTGTTCATGCGCATCGCCGTTCGTTGCGATCAATTGATATTTTGGCAACGCCAGCCGCCTTCCCTGCAGCAGTTCCTGCAAGCGTGTTTTCGGATCTTTGATCTGCGCACTGGGATCAAGCCTCGACAGGATCGGCTGATAGAGATGCAACACCACAGCTTGTGCGGCATCAAATCCAGCGTCCAGCAAAATCGCGCCAAAGAGGGCCTCGACCGCATCGGCAAGAATCGATGGGCGCTGCCGCCCCCCGCTTTTTACCTCACCCTCACCTAGTCGGAGCATCTCGCCCAAATCCAGCGTCGCTGCCAGATCAGACAAGGTGTGCTGGTTGACCAGGTTGGCGCGCAGCCGCGACAACTCTCCTTCACTCAGTTTTGGGTAGCGAGCAAACAACACTCGGGCGATCACGCAATTGAGTACCGAATCCCCCAGGAATTCAAACCGCTCGTTATTGGTGGCACTGAAGCTGCGATGCGTCAGCGCCTGACGCAGCAGGGTCTCATCTGCAAAGACAAATCCCAGCCGATCAGTCAGGCGCTGAATATTCATACAAGCCATCAACTACGACTTCTCCGCCTCTGGTGCAGCACTCCCCGCAGCGATCTCGAATTTGATCAGGATATTGATATTGGAAAACAGCGGGACGACCTTGTCGTAAGCGATGGAAATACCCAGTCCATCTTTACCCTTGTCAATATCCAGATCTCCCGGTCTGAACGAATTGATGTCATCAATGATTGCCCGGCGCTCAAAGGCCTTGCGAATTTCTTCCGGCCCAGCATTCCGTTGCTCGATGACAAGCGCCGCCAACACCTTCTTGGCAGCAAAATACTCTGTATAAGCGGGTACCAGCTTGAACCCGAGCAGCAGGGCGAACCCCACCATGAAGCCGACAATCAACAAACCCAAAAGACTCAGCCCACGCTGTTTGTGCATAATCACTCCCTCATTATTCGATCAGGGTGCCGATCCGCTTCAGATTGCTGAAGTTCATCCACACCAGAAAGGCCTTGCCGACAATGTGTCGATCGGGTACGAACCCCCAATAACGGCTGTCGTGACTGTTGTCGCGATTGTCACCCATCATGAAGTAGTGTCCGTCCGGCACCTTGCAGCTGAAGCCATCTTCACTATAAGTGCAGTTTTCACGATTGGGAAAGTCGCGCACCCCTTGCAGCACCAACGATCTCGGCTGTTTGGTATCGACAATGACAGGATGGGGGCGTGGGCCAAGATGCTCCAGGTAGCGGCTGGTTTCGGTGACATCCAGCCCTCTGTCGACATACTGGTAACTGCCGTTGTCTTCGAGACGCAGCAGCTGGCCGTTGATCGACAGCTGCTTGTTTTCGTAACTGACCGTATCCCCCGGCAGGCCTACCACACGCTTGATGAAGTCGGTTTTCGGGTCTTCAGGAAAATGGAACACCATCACGTCTCCGCGCGCTGGCTGACCTACCTCGATGAACGGGGTATTGATAACCGGAATCCGCAACCCATAGGCGTATTTGTTCACCAGGATGAAATCGCCTACCACCAGCCCCGGCCGCATCGAACTGGACGGAATCTGGAATGGCTCGACCAGAAACGAGCGCAGCAGGAAAATGACCAACAGTATCGGAAAGAAGCCCTTGGCATACTCAATGGCGACTGGCTCGCGCTGCTCAATGCCACGCTTTTTTTCCAGCAGCAGCTTGTCAACGCCCCAGATCACGCCGAACACCAGCACGAAAATCAACATCACGGCGGTGAAGCTCATGAACTGCGACAACACGCCGAAGATACCGATCATCACCGCAAAATAACCAGTCTGAACGATCATTGGCGGTTCTTCGCCCTTGGTCAACGGGCGACGATCAAGCAGGATCAGGATCGGACCGATGGCAGCCACGAAGGCAAACAGGTAAAGCCAGTTCATGTTTATTTGTCACTCACTTGCAGAATTGCCAGGAATGCTTCCTGAGGAATTTCAACGTTACCCACCTGCTTCATGCGTTTCTTGCCGGCTTTCTGTTTTTCCAGCAGCTTGCGTTTGCGGGAGATATCGCCACCATAACATTTTGCCAAAACGTTCTTGCGTAGCGCCTTGATGTTTTCCCTGGCGATGATGTGGCTGCCGATCGCAGCCTGCACCGCGATGTCGAACATCTGGCGCGGAATCAGTTCGCGCATTTTCGACGCCAGCTCGCGACCGCGGTACTGCGCGGTCTGGCGATGCACGATCAGGCTCAGCGCATCGACTTTTTCGCTGTTGACCAGGATGTCCAGCTTGACCAGGTCGGCGGCAACGAACTCTTTGAAATCGTAATCCAGCGAGGCATACCCACGTGAACAGGATTTCAGCTTGTCGAAGAAGTCCATCACCACTTCGTTCATCGGCAGATCGTAAGTCAGCATCACCTGCCGGCCCATATACTGCATATTGCGCTGTACACCACGCTTCTGGTTGCACAAGGTCATCACGGCGCCAACGTAGTCCTGCGGCACCAGAATCGTCGAGGTAATGATTGGCTCGCGGATCTCCTCGATTTTCGACAGATCCGGCAATTTGGCCGGATTCTCGACTTCGATCAGTTCGCCATCTTTCTGCAGCACCTGATACACCACCGTCGGCGCGGTGGTAATCAGATCCATGTCGAATTCGCGCTCCAGACGCTCCTGCACGATCTCCATGTGCAGCAGGCCGAGGAAGCCACAACGGAAGCCAAAGCCCAGCGCCTGCGATACTTCCGGTTCGAAATGCAGGCTAGCATCGTTAAGTTGCAGTTTTTCCAGCGCCTCACGCAACGCCTCGAAATCGTGCGATTCAACCGGATACAGGCCAGCGAACACCTGCGACTTGATTTCCTTGAAGCCAGGCAGCGGTTCACTGGCCGGGCGATTGGCGATGGTGATTGTGTCACCGACCTTGGCGGCTTTCAGTTCCTTGATGCCGGCAATGATGAAACCCACCTGGCCGGCCGACAGTTCGCTGCGCTGCAGCGACTTCGGTGTAAACACTCCCACCTGCTCGCACAGGTATTCGGCACCGGTCGCCATCAGGCGGATTTTGTCTTTGGGGCGCAACACTCCATCCACGACCCGCACCAGCATGACCACGCCGACGTAATTATCAAACCAGGAGTCGATGATCAGCGCTTTCAGCGGGCCATCGGCCTCTCCTTTAGGGGGCGGCACTTGGGCAATCACGGCTTCGAGAATATCCTCGATACCGATGCCGTTTTTGGCTGACGCACGCACGGCATCAGTCGCTTCAATGCCGATGATATCTTCCACTTCCTGAATCACCCGTTCCGGGTCGGCAGCTGGCAGGTCGATCTTGTTCAGTACCGTCACCACTTCGACGCCCTGCTCGATCGCGGTGTAACAGTTGGCAACCGTTTGCGCTTCCACTCCCTGCGAGGCATCGACCACCAGCAGCGCGCCTTCGCAGGCAGCTAGCGAGCGGCTTACTTCGTAGGAGAAGTCGACGTGGCCAGGGGTATCGATCAGATTCAGGTTGTACACCTGGCCATCACGCGCCTTGTAGCTCAGTGCCGCCGTCTGCGCCTTGATGGTGATGCCGCGCTCTTTTTCGATATCCATCGAATCGAGCACCTGCGCCTCCATCTCGCGAGCCTCAAGGCCGCCACAAAACTGGATGAAGCGATCGGCCAGCGTCGACTTGCCGTGGTCGATGTGGGCGATGATCGAAAAATTGCGAATGTTGTTCATAGTCATGACAAAAGATAAGGGCACGATCTACGTGCCCTTGTCGGATTCCGGAAGTCGCGATTCTAACCGATTGACGCCAAATAAGCATCCAGCGCGGTAGCATCCAGATGGTAATGACATATCTCGTCGTCACCAGCCAGCAAGACCGGAACCCGATCGTTGTAGCGCGATTCCAGCACCGGGTCAGCGTCGATATCGACAATGTCAATCTCGAAGCTGGCCCGGCCCGGATGGGCATTCAACGCTGCCAGCATGGCATGGCACAACGAGCAATACTCTCTGAACAGCAGCGTCAGGCGCCGCTTAGTCATCGTTATCCTTGGCGATCTTGAATGGAATAAAACGATAGCCATCGGCACGACGCACACGTAGATTGATTACAGCACCTGACTTCGCCTCCTCGAACAACTTGGCAAACTGGGCGTACGAGGTCAGGTTCTCGCTATTGAAACCGACAATGACATCCCCTTGGGCGATGCCGGAACGTGCCGCCCGACCATGCACAGCCTGCACAAGCAGTCCGTACTCAAGGCCCAGCGCCTTACGCTGCGCAGGATTCAATTCGGCAACAACCAGACCGATATTGCCAACATTACCGCCAGCCTTACCGCGCCCCGGGCGGGCATTGGCTACCTGCTCGGGTGTCTCGCCGACAGTGACCACGACATCCTTGATGCTCTTGTTGCGCCAGACCTGAAGGGTGACCTTGCTTCCCGGCTTGGTTCCGCCCACCTGGCGAACCAGATCCACAGAACTGGTAACTGGCGACGAGTTGAACTTGAGCACAATATCAGAAGGCAACAATCCCGCCTTGTCGGCCGGGCCATCCTTTTCGACGGAGCTGATCAATGCACCTTGCTGCTTGGGCAGTCCAAACGACTCAGCTAGATCCTTGGTCATTTCCTGAATATTGACCCCGATCCTGCCCCTCACTACCCTGCCGTTACTGCGCAGCTGGTCACTGACATCCAGCGCCACCTTGATCGGAATGGCCAGTGAAATCCCCATGAATCCCCCAGTGCGGCTGATGATCTGGGAATTGATGCCGACAACCTCACCATTCAAGTTGAACAGCGGCCCGCCCGAATTGCCAGGATTGACCGCTGCATCGGTCTGGATGAACGGAACATAGTTCTCCGAAGGCAAGGACCGCCCCTTGGCGCTGACGATACCGGCGGTTACCGAGTTTTCCAACCCCAATGGCGAACCGATAGCAACGACCCACTCCCCCACCCGCAGCTTTTCAGAATCGCCAGTCCGTACGGTAGGCAAATTCTTTGCGTCGATCTTGATCAACGCTACATCGGTGCGCTGGTCAGTGCCGATCACCTTTGCTTTGAATTCACGTTGGTCAGTCAGCTTGACCAAGATTTCATCGGCATTACCCACGACATGAGTATTGGTCAGGATGTACCCATCCTGGCTGACAATGAAACCTGAACCAAGCGAATGGGTCTGATACTCCCTTGGCTGGTATTGCCGGGGGTTGAAACGGCGCAGCATTTCAGCAAAGGGGTCATCTTCCGACAAACCCGGAACGCCGGCATTGTTTACTACTGTTTGCGTGGTGCTGATGTTGACCACGGCAGCGCCTTCCTTCTCGACCAGCGCGGCAAAGTCTGGCAAGTCCCTGGCAGCCTGCGCCACATGGATGGATGCCAGCCAGAGCATTCCGGAAACCAATAGCTTTTTCATCTACACCTCTTCGAGTAATCCGGCCAGCAGTCTGGCCAACACATTTTTCACGGCACCAGGCAGGCTGTCGGACTATAAACCGATCTGCTGCGCCAGAGGAAGAGACAGCCCAAATCCGCCCACTCTCTCGTTGCCTAGATCCAACGTGCGCCTGGAGAACGGCTGAATCCCTACTCGTTTTCCCACTCTGCTCGCGACGACCACGCAAATCTGACAGGCTGCTAGCGGCCCGCAACACGCGGCACAACCGAGCCGGCAATCGCCGTAACGGCCGCTGCTGGCACGTTACCCATCGCCACCACATTCATTTCCGGCGCACTGCGTGACACCATGTTGACTACACCCTGATTGATCAACACGCCAGTGTGGTTTGCCGGCCTCTTGACCGGCTCGTTGCTGGTTGAAACGCGAACTGCCGGCAAGGCAACATCGGCGCCGCCTGGGGCGATCCTGGGCGCCGCATTTGGTTCGATGAACACGGACACCGCGCCCCAACCATCAGAGAGCCACAGGTGCACCACCTTGGTAGGCTCGGTACCGATGGCCACCCTGGTTTCGCGTACGACCTTATAGCCAGCCGGTAAGTTACGCATTTCCCACCCGGCAACCGCATCAGGCTTCAGCTTTGTCCCTGAATCCAAACGCGGCTTTTCTGGCGTAAAGATATCGACCCTGTACGGGTAACGTGGCTTGAAGCTGCGGCGGTCGAAACCATCCAGATTCAGCTCAGTGAACGCGAACTGCTCAATCACCTCATGGCGCGGACCAAGTGAGGCAATTTTCAGCAGCAAACCGGTGTTCTGATCAAAGCAGAGCTTATGGCCATACCTGAGACTGTCTTTGGGCTCAAGCAACAGGGCCTGGCACTCCATGCCGGCCACACGTTCGCCAGGCAGGCGTCGGACAGTGTAATGAACGATGGAATCGGCCGAGTCATCGTTCAACACCGAGGGAAACATTTTCATCAGTGCATTACGCCTGACCTCGGCCGGGTTGGCCGGAGCTTCCGGAAGATAGCAACTAACCTGCCCGCTGGCACGAACCAGCTCCCGTGCGGCCCCTTCAAGCGGCTCACGACGCTCCAGCTCACCTTCGGCATCATTCAGGTGAGCAACCCGGAAGGTGGCAACCTCCGCACCATGCTGATGAAAATAAGTGCCGGAATAGGCCTGCTTGCGCGCAGCCGCAGCGACTTTCCTGATCACCGAGCCGGCTTCCGCCGACGTCAGTGCATCGGCAGCCAGGGCAAAATCGGCGGTCAGGCACAGTCCAATGACCAGAACTCGCAACCTCATGAGACTATTGCCCTAAGGTGTCGACAGCGACGGGCTGATACGAAGAAGCCTCCTGATGCATGGCCAGGAACTGCAACATCCGCTCATTTTCCGCCAGACGGGAAGCTGGCTGGGCCGGCGCAACGACAGCCGGGGCTCTGGCTACGACCGCACTGGCAGGCAGACTGCCGGACGGATTCACCTTGATGGCAAACCAGCCAATTGTCGCCACGGCAGCCACTGATGCAGCGGCGGAGAGCGCAACGAATCGCTTGCGGGCATGTTCCTTGCCCGCTACGGCATTGGCCGCAGCCGGTGCAAGAATGACCGGCTCGGCAGCCAGCGCATCGCGAAAACGCCCCATGAAATCAGGCCGCAATGCCATATCACCACGCAATGCGTCACCGATCAGAAACGCCAGCGAGACATCTTCAGCCCGCTGAACGGTTGCTTTGACATCCTGAAACACAGCCGTTCTTTCCGGCCCATCGAGTTCGCCATCAAGCCAGGCAGACAATCGCTCAGTCATGTTTCACCACCTCTTTTTGTTTCCTGCATCCAACAACGGGCGCAATTGCGCAGCAATTGCCTCACGTGCACGGAAGATCCTGGATCTCACCGTGCCGATCGGGCAGTCCATCGCCGCAGCAATGTCGTCGTAGCTCAATCCTTCCAGTTCCCGCAGTGTAATGGCCACACGCAACTCTTCAGGCAGCTTGTCCATCACCAAATTGACCGTCTCGACAATCTGCCGGTTCATCAACTCGGATTCGGGTGTGTGGTAATCAGGTATCCGCTCATCCAGCTCAGGCCCCTCGTCCTCGAGAGAGCCGGCATCAAGACTCACCGGCATTCGTCTCCCCGTCGAAGCCAGATGGTTCTTTGCTGTGTTGATGCCGATACGGTACAGCCAGGTATAAAACGCGCTTTCACCCCGAAACGACGGCAATGCACGGTAGGCTTTGATAAACGCCTCCTGTGCAACGTCTTCCAGCTCCGCCGGGTCCCGAATGAAACGCGATAGCAACCGGCCAAGCTTGCGCTGGTATTTGGTAACCAGCAGCTCGAAGGCCCGCTTGTCACCCCGTTGCGCG
>CAZBWH010000019.1:28366-42364 GCA_964495595.1 uncultured Burkholderiales bacterium
CGAGGAGCTGCGTGAGACGCTCGGCTCCCCCGCGCTCGACCAACTGCTGGTCGATTTCACGCTCATTCATTAGATTGGCCCGCTCCATGCATCTTGAACACTGACCGGCGAACGTGCCGCCAGCCCGAAAAATCGCAGTATACGTATTCCGGCCAGCAGCAGGAACTGTGAAAGCAGAAACAAAGACCGGCGATTTCAGCGAAAGTTCACATACCCAGCCAATATATTTGCAATGGCGCATTCATCAGCCAAATCGAACCTGCCAGCGCAACTGACCTGGATTTATGGAACCGGATCGCTCTGGTATAGTATGCCGGCGCTGCCGCTCTGATCCTCGCAGGCCGATGGACGCCGGATCGGGCCAGGCATCGCCTCTCCCTTGCATTCTGCCCGGACATTCACATGCTGACATTCGACGTACTGATCATCGGCAGCGGCCTTGCAGGCCAGACGCTAGCCTTGTTGCTGGCTGAGCGTCATTCAGTCGCACTGGTGACCAAGAAATCCCTGCTCGATGGCAGCAGCAATTGGGCACAAGGCGGGATCGCCGCTGTACTCGATACGGCCGACTCGATTGCCGCACATATTGATGACACACTGGTTGCTGGCGCAGGGCTGTGCGACCCCACTGCGACCCGATACATCGTTGAACACGCCAGGCCGGCCATTCAATGGCTGATTGATCAGGGTGTACCCTTTACCAAGGACACCAGCAGTGAAACCGGCTACCACCTTACCCGGGAGGGTGGACACAGCCACCGCCGGATCATCCATGCAGCCGATGCGACCGGAGAAGCCGTGATTACCACGCTGACGGCAAAGGTTCGTGCGCATCCGAATATTCGGGTACTTGAGCAACACATAGCCATCGACCTGATCACCGACAGCAAACTGGGACGTGATGGCAACCGCTGTCGGGGCGCCTATGTATTGGACCGGGAAACCGACAAGGTGCTGGCCATTAGTTCGAAACATACAGTATTGGCTACCGGTGGGGCTGGAAAGGTATATCTGTATACAACCAACCCGGACATCGCAACAGGGGACGGTATCGCAATGGGCTGGCGAGCGGGTTGCCGGGTAGCCAATATGGAGTTCATCCAGTTTCATCCCACCTGCCTGTTTCATCCGCACGCCAAATCCTTCCTGATTTCGGAAGCCGTGCGTGGAGAAGGTGGCATCCTGAAGCTGCCTGATGGCACCCGGTTCATGCCACAACACGACCCACGGGCCGAACTGGCCCCCCGCGACATCGTCGCCAGGGCAATTGATTTCGAGATGAAAAAACATGGTATTGACTGTGTGTACCTGGACATTTCCTACAAACCAGCCAGCTTCATCAAAGAACACTTTCCCAACATCCACACTCACTGCCTGAGCCTTGGCATCGACATGACACGCCAGCCGATTCCAGTCGTACCGGCCGCACATTACACCTGTGGCGGACTGGTCACCGATCTTCATGGAAAAACAGACCTGGACGGACTTTACGCCATCGGCGAGACCGCCTGCACCGGGCTGCATGGCGCCAACCGTCTGGCAAGCAACTCATTGCTCGAATGCGTCGCACTGGCGCGTGCCGCAGCGCAGCACATCCAGTCACATCCCGCCGAAGAAACAGGCTCGCTGCCCGACTGGGATGCGAGCCGGGTCATCGACCCGGACGAAGAGATCGTCATCTCACACAACTGGGATGAATTACGCCGATTCATGTGGGACTATGTCGGAATCGTACGCACCAACAAACGGCTACAGCGGGCCATGCACCGTATCGCGTTACTGAGCAGCGAAATTGATGACTTTTATCGCAACTTCCGGGTGAGCAACGACTTAATTGAACTACGAAACCTGGTTCTCACCGCATCGTTGATCGTGCGTTCGGCCATGCTCAGGCACGAAAGCCGCGGCCTGCATTACAGCCGCGATTATCCGGAAACCTTGCCCCAGGCAGCGAGCACCATTCTCGACCCGCACCATCCGGGCCAGCAATAAGAGAGCCTCCTTGCTGGCTCACCTTGTTGAGCGCCCCCCCCCAATGTCAGGATAGTTGCCGCGTCACCATATTGAAGTTCAGTTGATCCGCCGGCGCACTGCGCCGCCTGGTCAACGTTCGCACTTCCCGGCCAGCCCACCATTCGCCGGGATGTTTTGCTATCGAATCGCGCTCTGCCATCGCTGCAAGCCTCTCTGGCATTGCCTCGCAGGCCGGCTGCAGACCAATACCAGAGCGGCTTGCAGGCCGGCAGGTTTTTGGAGTAATGGCCCGCTCACTTGGCTGCAACACCGCAGCACCGTTACCAATCACTCTATTGCCAGCGACAGCCGTCGCGCTATCGCCCTGAGTGGCGCTTGCAGCAAACGCTACTCCTCATGGGATCTTGCCGGCTTTCCTCGTGGTTGCCCCCAGTATTCTAATCGTGTGCAGGCGGAAACTATCTTGGCAGAGGGGCGAAATGCCAGCGCAGCATGACGAGTAACTTGCGATAATCGCTGGCGGCAATGCTGTCAGGCAGGATCACCACGACACATCCCGGGCCGCCATTCTGTGGCGCGAGGTGCAGGATGACCCACCAACGAGTGGCGCGACTGGCTTTGGACAGATGCATGTCTTGCCAGTCTCCGGCAACCTTCATGCGTATCCCAGATGCCAGTGAGAGCTCCAGTTCGATGCGCTGACGGCCTGACCAATGCCACCAGATCGCGGCCAGCAGCAAAAGGCAGGTGCCCCCTTGCACCCAGCCCGGCAGCGGCGCATTCGAGACCCCGGCTGCCGCTAGTCCGGCCATGCCTATGACTACGCCCTGCCCGATCAGCGAATGGCCGGGGTGCAGCCGTAATGGGGGCCAATTTGCCCGAGTAGCCATGCTGGCTCCGTTTTTACGTGGCGTGATCAACCAGCCAGCCCTGTCAGTAATCGGTGCAACATTTCGGCATTGCCATTGAATGCCTCGAAAAGCAATGGCACGTATTGCGGCAGACTGACATACATGACCAGCAGGCCGATTCCCACCGTAATCGGAAAGCCGATTGCAAAGATATTGAACTGCGGGGAGGCTCGGGTCATGACGCCAATAGCCAGATTGACAATCAGCAGGCTGGCCACTACGGGCATCGCCAACCTTAACCCAAGTACGAAAATCTGTGCGCCGGCTTCAGTGAGCTGCCGAAAACCGGCTGCCGCCAACGGAAACTTGTCAGGAGGCAACAACCGAAAGCTCTCTACCAAGGTGTGAATGACCAGCAGATGGGCGTCCATTGCCAGAAAGACCAGCATGGTGAACAGGGAGGTGATCTGCGCCACCACGGGCACCTGGGTGCCGTGCTGAGGGTCGAAGAACATCGCAAAGCCCAGCCCCATCTGCATGCCGGAGAAATTGCCGGCCATTTCCACGGCGGTGAACACTAGCCGCATCGAGAAGCCGATCGCGACTCCGATCAGGAATTGGTTGAGCAGCACCAGCAACCCCAATGCTCCTGCCGGGTCAAGCGCAGGTGGCGCAGGAATCAGCGGCTGTACCAGCACAGCCAGCACACCACCGAGGCCGATTTTTACCGGTGCGCTAATCGTCCGGCTGCCAAAGAATGGGTCTGTGGCCAAAACGCCCATGATGCGCACAAATGGCCAGCCATAGCTGATCAGCACGGCATACCACTGTGCAATCGAGATGGAAATCATCCCGGATTCAACCGATCAGCGACGGGATGCTGGAATAGAGCCGGATGATGTAGTCCATCATGGTTGCAGTCATCCAGGGCCCCGCAACGACCATAACCACGACCATGGCCAGTAGCTTGGGAATGAAAGACAGGGTCATTTCATTGATCTGTGTTGCTGTCTGGAAAATGCTGACGATCAGGCCGACGATCAACGCGACCAGCAACATCGGTGCCGAAACCAGCACAGTGACTTCAATGGCTCGCTGCACAATGGTTACAACCATTTCCGGCGTCATGTCATGCTCCGTATCTACACGTAGAAGCTCTGGACCAGTGACGCAATCAACAGCGTCCAGCCATCAACCAGAACGAACAGGATCAGTTTGAACGGCAAACTGATGATTACCGGTGACACCATCATCATCCCCATCGACATCAAGACACTGGCTACCACCATGTCGACAATCAGGAACGGCAGAAAAACCAGGAAGCCGATCTGGAAAGCGGTTTTGAGTTCACTGGTAACATACGCCGGAATCAGTGTCCGCAGGCTGACATCCTCCGGCCCGTTAGGCTTGGGTGCGTTGGCAATTTCGACAAACAATGCCAAGTCCTTCTGCCGGGTCTGTTTGAGCATGAACTGCTTCAGCGGGATAGCCCCTTTGTCCAGCGCCTCGTTGAAACTCATTTTGTCCTGCGAAAATGGCAGGTAGGCATCGACGTAAATTTTGTCCAGCACCGGCGCCATGACAAACAGGGTCAGAAACAAGGACAAGCCGACGATCACCTGATTGGGGGGCGATGTCGCCGTGCCAAGCGCCTGGCGCAGCAGGGACAGAACGATCACGATCCGGGTAAAGGATGTCATCAACAACAACATCGCTGGCAAAAAAGTCAGTGATGTCATCAGTAACAACGTCTGAATGGTCAGCGTGTAGGTGGTTCCCCCGCCTGCACCGGCCGAGGCAGTCAAGGCAGGCAGCCCATCGGCCGCCAGAGCGAGCGGCATCCCGCCGAACAGAGCAAACAAAACAACAACAAGCAGGCGCATGAACAGGAAACCGTAAGGGTTATCGGTCGGGCAACGAGTCGGAGGACCGGCCGTTGCGCAACGTTTGTTGCAGCCAGGCTGAAAAAGCCGGAGATTTGAACCCCGCAACCGGATCGCTGGCGCCATCCTCCGGGCGGGTTGAAGCATGCAGCAAATTGACTTGCCCGGCCGTGACGCCCAGCAGGAGCCAGTTATCACGAAACTCGACCAGCACCACTCGTTCTTTCGGGCCGACGAACACCCCGCCGACCACGCGCAGCCCGCCTTGTGAAGCCAGCGCGCCGGGCGAAAACCGCCTGATCAGCCAAGCGCACCCTGCGATCAACGCCAGCACCACCGCCAGACCCAACAAAACCTGCAGCAAGCCTGCCGAGGCTTGCCCGGCCACTGGCGCAGCAGGCTGCCCGGCAGCAACTGCCATGGCAGGGGCGAAGGTGACGACTGGAATCCACCCGCTGCGGCCAGGGATGAATATCATTTGTGCAACCGCCGGATGCGCTCTTGAGGAGTGATGATATCGGTCAAACGGATGCCGAACTTGTCATTTACCACCACAACTTCCCCTTGGGCAATCAGGCAACCGTTTACCAGCACATCCATCGGTTCCCCGGCCAGGCCATCCAGCTCGACAACCGAGCCCTGAGCCAGTTGCAGCAGGCTACGGATCGCGATCTTGGTTCTCCCCAGCTCAACCGTCAGGTTGACCGGGATATCCATGATCATGTCAAAGTTGGATGGTAACGCCTGCGTCTGTTCCGGGGCATCAAAGCGTTCAAATATGTCAGCCGGCGACATGCCAGGCGCAACGGACGAACGATCATCGCTCTTGGACGCTGCCTCGGCAGCCTCTTGTTCGGCCAGTGCAGCAGCCCAATCGTCCAAGCCCTCTTCGGCCCCACCCTGTTCGTTCTCAGCCACCATCATCTCCACCAGCGCCAAGCTGATCGGCACCAGCCAACACCTTGTTCACTTTCAACGCATACTGCCCGTTCTTGATGCCGTAACGGCACTCGAAAATGGGCACACCATCCACCTCAGCCACAATCGCCTCAGGTATCTCGAGCGAAATAACGTCGCCCACCTTCAAGTCGAGAATCTCACCCAGCGTAACCGGGGCAAATCCCAGGTTGGCCACCAGATCAACCTCCGCACTCTGCACCTGCCGGGAGAGCAATTTAACCCAGCGATTATCGGCCTCCATCCTGTCTGCCTGCATGGCACTGTAAAGCATGTCGCGGATGGGTTCGATCATCGAATACGGAAAGCAGACGTGAAAGTCCCCGCCACCGGCTCCGAGTTCAATCTTGAACGTCACGGCCACCACGACTTCAGTTGGCGTAGCAATATTGGCAAACTGCGTATTCATCTCCGAGCGGATGTACTCAAATTCAACCTTGTAGACCGGGTCCCAGGATTTCTGGTATTCATCGAACACGACCTGCAGCAAGCGCAGAATGATCCGTTGCTCGGTCAGGGTAAAATCACGACCCTCCACGCGAACGTGATACCGGCCATCTGACCCGAACAGGTTATCGACAACCAGAAAGACAAAATCCGGGTCAAAAATGAACAACGCCGTGCCGCGCAGCGGCTTCATGTGAATCATGTTCAGATTGGTCGGCACCACCAGATTGCGGATGAACTCGCTGTATTTCAGCACCCGGACCGGGCCAACCGATATTTCCGCGCTACGACGCATGAAATTGAACAGACCCACCCGCAGATTGCGGGCAAACCGCTCATTGATGATTTCCAGCGTGGGCATGCGGCCACGCACAATACGCTCCTGCCGACCGATGTCGTAGTTGCGTACCGCGGAAGCATCGCCCCCCTCGTCCGAGGAGTCCTCCTCGCCGGTGACACCTCGCAGAAGGGCATCGACTTCTTCCTGGGAAAGAATATCGTCTGCCATGAATGCCTGCAGCTTACTGGATGATCATTGAAGAAATGGCCACGCTTTTAACTCCCTCGTCCTCATCAACGTCCATTGCGTGGTTGATGGTTGTCTGCAAATCCTCGATCAGCTTTTTGGCTCCGTTATCAGAGCGCAAGTCATCCAGCTTGCGCGAACTGAGCAACAAAATGACATCATTACGTACCTTTGGCATGTACGCCTTCAAGGTGTCCTTCAAGTGTGCATCTTCCAGTTCGACATGCAGCTCCAGCTGTAGCATGCTCTCGCCGCCTGCGAGGTTGACAGTGAACGTCTCCAGTTTCTCAAAGATGGGAACGGCATTTTCATCCTTTTTCTTTTTCTTTTTCTCTTTCTTTTTTGACTCTTCCTTGCTGGTTTCCGGCTCCGCATGCGATTCGTCGGAATTGCCGCGCAGCAAGAACATCAGCAATCCTCCCACCACCAACACCAGAACCAGCACACCCACCGCAATGATAATCAGCAGCTTCTTGCCGCCTTTTGGCTTTTCCACCTGAGCCTGTTTATCAGCCGACATCTGTCCAACCCTGAAATTTGAAATTGAGAATATGGCTTCAGTATAGTGCCCGCAGCGTATTGGCCGAAGCCAAACTTGCGCACTACACAAACATGCTCACACCCCATCCTCTTGATGAGGCTCCTCCCGCCCCCAGCACCTCACTCATGGACGGCAACCGGTCAACGCCGTAGGCTGCCGACCGCGATGAACCCTGCCGGTGCTGCTGCCGGTCCTGTGGCTGCTGCCGGCCAAACAGCGACTGATCGCCAACCATGGCGCTCTCCATCGAAATTCCGCTTTCTGCAAACATGGCCGACAGCCGTGGCAACGCCGCCTGCAGCGCATCACGCACACTGGCATGCGCAGAAACGAACACCACACTGGCCTGATCGTTCTGCAGCGAAAGGCGGACTTCAAGCGGGCCAAGATTGGGAGGGTTCAATTGCAGCTCAGCCTGCTGCTGACCATCACGCGCCAACCACAGCACCTGTTGCCCCAGCTCCTCCCCCCAGCCCGCAGCCGCAACTGGCGTAGAGACAGCAGGGGTCCCCACCGGGTCAACCTGCCGGGCCAGTCGATCGGCGGCACCAGCAACCAGCAACCCGGAGTCAGCAGCCGTACCCGCATTTGCCTGGGTTGCAGATTGCAGCGCCACCGGAAATTCTTGCCGCTCACTGGCAAATTCTTCCCCCCCCCCCGTTACCGGATTACCGTCTTTCGAATCGGGCAACATCCCAACGGACGCATCACCTCCACCTGCACTGTGAATCAGCCGCTCCTGACGCAAATCGTTCTGCCCCGCACGGGCTCGCGTATTGCCTGACATGACATCACCAAGTGATGCCGCGAATTCGGGCGAAGCAGACCGCGCCGGCAAGTCCTGCGCGCCCGCCGTCGCCATCGCTGGCATCATCCACTGGGCAACGACAGACATATCTGCGATGCCGACCGCTGGCAGCTGTCCGGCTTCTGGCTCCGGTCGTACATCATCTTTGGAACGGCCTTCCTGCACGGCTTCGGGGACATTCAAACCAGGCATTGATTGCGGAAAATCAACAGAGCTCAAACCTTGCTGTCCAAACAAAGCCATCTCAGTGGCTGCCGGCAAAACAACCGCGCCCGCTGGCAAAGCCTGAGCCGTCTCAACACCCTGTCCGGCGCCCCCTCCGAACGAGAGCGCCTGCCCATCATCCTTAGGCCGCGGGGCAGTCAAATCAACAGGTGGCGCAGCAGGTAAAACCACGGTTGGCAACACATTCGTACCAAGAGAAGCCACGGCAGGCAATCCGTCTGACAGCACAGGAGACTCGTCTACCAGCATCGCCAGCTTCTTGGACTCCGCAGGAGAAGCCTCCAACACGCCGCCTGGTGAAGCCCCCTCCTCAATCGGCGAGCTGGCTGCCAAAGCCATTGACTGAGGCACATAGGCCGCCATCAGCAGTTGCCTGGCAGCATCTGGTGCGGTCGGGAATATGCTACTCAGTCCCTCACCCGGTGTGCCGGCTGACGCCATCACCAATCCGGTTGCTGCCACTCCATCTGCCGCGACTGACGTCACAGCCGAAGGCGCTGGTGCCATTGCCGACTGTAACAACAGGCCGAAATCCAGGCTGGACGACACAGCCGGACTCCCCCCTTGAGTAGCAACCGCACTGCCCGAGGCAATCAGATTGAATGCAATTCCGCCAGACATGAACGATCTCCTTGCGCACCAGGCGACATAACACCGACATGCAAAGCAATACTTATGCCAAAACGCTTTTCCTCGTCACTCTGGCAGCCTGCGGGACTTGCGACTGAGCTGCCACGCCAGTGGGAAGAGCGCACATCCATCAGCAGCTCAACTACCAGGTAAAGACGTCTGGCGCCACGCAAAACCACCATTTGCCCGCACCACCCACGCCCCCACTAACGCAAGATCACTCTCGCAAACTTGCGCTTGCCCACCTGAGCCACCAGGCTGGCTCCAGCCGCAAAAAGAATCGATTTATCGACAATCTTCTCACCATTTACCTTGACGGCCCCCTGATCAATCATCCTGATTGACTCAGATGTGCTACTGGTCAATCCGGCCAGTTTTAGCAGCACCGGCACCGCCAACCCCTCTGCGGGCACGTCCAGCTCTATCTCCGGTAAATCCTCCGGAATAGCACCCTGGCGGAAACGGGCCTCGAAGTCGGCCAGCGCTTTTTCAGCAGCCGGCTGGTCATGAAAACGCGCGACCAGCTCCTGGGCCAGCATCACCTTGGCATCACGGGGGTTGCGGCCGGATTCCACCTCCAGCTTCAGCTGGCGCAATTCAGGTAGAGGTCTGAACGACAGCAACTCGAACCAGCGCCACATCAGCTCATCGGAAATCGACATCACCTTGCCAAAGATTTCGCCGGGAGCCTCGGCGATACCGATATAGTTGCCGAGAGACTTGGACATCTTGTTGACCCCATCCAGCCCTTCCAGCAACGGCATCATGAGCACCACCTGCGGTGGCATACCATGTTGCTTTTGCAACTCGCGGCCCATCAACAGATTGAATTTCTGATCCGTCCCACCCAACTCCACATCCGCCTTCAAGGCCACCGAGTCATAGCCCTGCATCAGGGGATAGAGAAATTCATGAATCGCAATCGGCTGATTGGTGCGAAAACGCTTGGAAAAATCGTCTCGCTCCAGCATCCGTGCCACGGTATGACTTGCTGCAAGTTTCAACATCCCGGCCGCCCCCAGTTGCTCAATCCACTCGGAATTGAACCGCACCTCGGTCAACTCAGACCGCAGGATCTTGAACACCTGATCGGCGTAGGTTCTGGCGTTGGCGTCAATCTGCTCCCTGGTCAGCGGTGGGCGGGTTGCATTCTTGCCGGTTGGATCCCCAATCAGGCCAGTAAAATCGCCAATCAGGAACACCACCTGATGACCCAGATCCTGGAACTGCCGCAGCTTGTTCAACAGTACGGTATGGCCCAGATGCAGATCCGGCGCAGTGGGATCAAACCCTGCCTTGATACGCAGAGGGCGGCCGGTACGGAGTTTCTCCACCAGTTCGGACTCAATCAACAACTCTTCACATCCACGCTTGATCTGCTCCAGCGCAGCGGCAAATTCGGCAGCCATGTTCACCTTCTTTTGTGTAAGCACCAGCCCGCAATCCGGCTCCAGGCCGAAGCAAAACCAGCAATTGACGTATTTAAGTATCTGGCGAATATGAAATAATTTCTTTTCAACATTTTCGGTTTCTGCTACGCTGAAAACCGTTTCCGATACATAGCCTGATCCAGATGCCAGATAGCAAGACCACGATTTTACCGGAAAACCAGACTTTCACCGCAAGGCGCAGCAGGATGCGCTGGCTGATGGCAGGGTCGGCAATACCGATGTTAGGCGTGGTTGCCGCCATCGCCGTCGCACCGCAGACCTCGCTGGATGACACGCCACAACAGGTAGTAGCCGAGGCGATCACCCTCACTCCCGTCTCTCCGCCCGCCACTTCGGGGCACTTCTGGCATGCTGAAACCCTGCGCCGTGGTGACAGCATTAACCGCTTGCTGTCCCGACTGAACATTCGCGACAGCCCGGCGCAACGAGACATCCTGTCCGGAGGGGCGGGAAGGCTGCTGACCCAGCTCAAACCCGGACAAACCGTGTCAGCATTGGTCAGCGAAAGCGGACGACTGATCAGCCTGCGGTTCACTGACCCGCAAGGACGTGAGGCCGTTGTCAGCCGCGAAGAAGACGGCCTCCGGTTTTCCCTCGAAACCCCGCAGCTGATCACAACTCCGGAACTCAAGTCCGGGGTGATCCACAGTTCACTGTTTGCCGCGACCGACAAGGCCAACCTGCCGGACAGCGTCGCCGTGCAGTTGATTGACATTTTCGGTTCACAAATCGACTTTCACCGGGATCTGCAGCGTGGCGACCGGTTCACCGTCGTGTATGAGTCGCTGCGTAACTCCCAGGGTGAAGCAGTTCAGACCGGCAAGATTCTGGCTGCCGAATTCATCAATGACGGCAAGCTGTACCGGGCGGTTTACTACGCTCCACACGGCAACTCCAAGGGCGGCTACTACTCTGCCGACGGGAAAAGCCTAAAGGAGGCCTTCCTGCGCTCGCCGCTTGAATTTTCCCGGATCAGCTCCGGCTTCACGATTGCCCGCTTTCATCCCGTCCTGCAGCAATGGCGTGCCCACAAAGGGGTGGATTATGCCGCTCCGATCGGAACAAAAGTCAAAGCGACGGCAGACGGCACAGTTGAATACGTCGGCCAGCAAAATGGCTATGGCAATGTGATCGTCGTCAAACACAATGAAAAGTACAGCACCCTGTATGGGCACCTCTCAGCCTTTGCATCCGGAGTGCGCCGCGGCGCAAGGATCGCACAGGGAGAAGTGATTGGCCATGTAGGCATGACCGGATGGGCAACCGGCCCGCACCTGCATTACGAATTGAAAGTAAACGGCATCCAGCAGGATCCATTGAAAGTAGCGCTACCGGGGGCTCTGCCGCTCGACGCGAAGAACCTCGCCTCATTCCGCCAGACAGCAAACGAAATGATGCACCGCCTGACGCTGTTGCGAGACACCAACCTCGCCCGCTTCGACTGACTGCCCCGACATTTGCCTTTGGCCGCCCCGTTACGGGCGGCTTTTTTCTTGGTTGAGAGTTCGTCGGCTGACCGCAACATGGGCGGCTCTTTGCGTCAGGATTGCGCAATCAGGATAATGGCACGTTTGCAATCAAGCGACTGCCGGCCGATCATGATCCAAACGCGAAGCAACCTGTACATCGGACTGATGTCTGGCACCAGCCTGGACGGCATCGATGCCGTGTTGATGGACTTTTCCACGACCCCACCCAGCCTGCTGGCCAGTGCATTCACTCCCTATCCCGCCGATCTGGTGGAACAACTACTGCTACTGCACCATTCTGCGGCAGGGGAACTGGACCAAGCGCTACAAGCAGGAAATGCGCTGTCGGTGCGGTATGCAGACCTGATCAGGCAGTTGCTCCAGCAGGCCGGCATCCCCGCCGGGCAGGTTCAGGCAATCGGGAACCATGGCCAGACCATACGCCACCAGCCACAGCGGGGCTATTCCCTGCAACTGGGCAACCAGTCGCTGCTGGCCGAGCTGACCAGCATCGATGTCATAGGTGATTTCCGTTCACGCGACATCGCAGCCGGCGGGCAGGGTGCGCCTCTGGTTCCCGCGTTCCACCGAGCGGTGTTTGGCTCACCGGATGAACAGCGGCTCATCCTGAATATTGGCGGTATTGCCAACCTCAGCTGCCTGCATCCCAATGGCGAAGTCACCGGCTTTGACACGGGTCCAGGCAATGTGCTGATGGACACCTGGACCCGGCTGCACCTGAACACGCCCTATGACCGGGATGGCCAGTGGGCAGCCAGCGGAAATATCATTGACCCATTGCTGGCCACCCTGATGTCCGAGCCATTTCTGGGGGCAGAGCCCCCCAAGAGCACCGGCAGGGATCTGTTCAACCAGCCCTGGCTGCAGAGCAAACTGACCTCCGACTGGAGTCCGGCCGACGTTCAGGCAACACTGCTTGCGTTTACCTGTCACTCAATCACCCAAGCCATCACACGCTTTGCCCCGGAAGCCCAGGCGGTTTACGTCTGCGGGGGGGGCGCCCACAATCACGCCCTGCTCGACGGCCTGGCGCAACAGTTGCCGGGCATTCCGCTAGCCACAACGACCAGCCTGGGTATCGACCCCGACTGGGTCGAAGCATGCGCCTTTGCCTGGCTGGCACGACAGTTTGTCACCCGGCAAGCGGGCAATCTGTGTGCAGTGACCGGCGCCTCTGGCCCCCGCGTGCTCGGCGCACTTTACCCGCGCTGATCAGCTATACTGCCCGCCGGAACGACTTTCAGGAACCTCGCGCCATGTCAGGCGTCAGCCAATTCAACCTGTTGCGCACCCAGCGCTTCCTGCCACTGTTTGTTACCCAGTTTCTGGGGGCATTCAACGATAATCTGCTCAAGAATGCCGTGGTCGTTCTGATCAATTTTCAGGGCATGCGTTTGTACGGCTGGCCGCCCGAGCAGATGATCCAGCTTACCGCTGCATTGTTCATCCTCCCCTTTTTCCTGTTTTCGGCTACCAGTGGCCAACTATGCGAAAAGTACGACAAAGCGCGCATTGCGCGGCTGGTCAAGCAAATGGAAATCGCCATCATGACCCTGGCGGCTGCCGGGTTCTGGCTATCCAACGGCGCCATCCTGTTATCGACCATTTTCCTGATGGGCGTGCACTCAACACTGTTCGGACCACTGAAATACTCGGTGCTGCCACAGTATCTCTCGCCCGACGAGCTGATTGGCGGCAATGGCCTGATCGAAATGGGTACCTTCGTGTCGATCATTCTCGGACAAGTTGCCGGCACATTGTTCATCACCCTGGATCAGTCGCGCCTGCTGCTGATTGCAGCCCTGTTGCTGTGTGCACTGGGCGGATATGCCTCGGCGCGCGGCATGCCCGCGGCTGTACCGAGCGCCAGCCGGCTGGTCATCGACTGGAATTTTCTCCGGCAAACCTGGCGCATCGTGCAGCATGCCCGCCAGAACCGCACCGTCTGGCTATCGCTGATGGGGATCTCGTGGTTCTGGTTTCTCGGCGCCACCTACCTGTCAAAGCTACCCAGCTACGCCTCTGACGTACTGCACGGCGACGCTACCGTCTACACGCTGCTGATGACTTTGTTTTCGGTGGGTGTCGGCATTGGCTCGGTATTGTGCGATAAGCTGTCCGGCCGGAAAGTGGAGCTGGGACTGGTTCCGTTCGGATCAATAGGACTCTGTCTGTTCGGCATCGACCTCTACTTTGCTGCCCCCCCCCGGGCCAC
>CAZBWH010000019.1:42374-46005 GCA_964495595.1 uncultured Burkholderiales bacterium
AATTTGTCAAGGTAGTTTTCGCAACCACCACTACCTTTGCTGCCCCCCCCCTGCCACACGGCACTCTGACCTGGAGCGACCTGCTGGCCAGTCCCACCCATTGGCGTCTGATGGCCGATTTCACACTGATAGGCGTATTTGGCGGTTTCTACATCGTACCGCTTTACGCCCTGATCCAGACCCGGACCGAACCGGAATTCCGCTCAAGAGCGATTGCGGCCAACAACATTGTCAATGCCCTGTTCATGGTCGTTGCAGCCGGATTCGCCGCCGCACTCGCTGCTGCAGGAGTCAGCATTACCGAAGTGCTACTGGCATGCGCATTGCTGAACATCCTGGTTGCCGCCTACATCTACCTGCTGCTGCCTGAATTCCTGATGCGTTTCCTGATCTGGCTGATCACCCACACCATGTACCGGGTGCAGCACCGTGGACTGGAACTGATACCGGACGACGGCCCGGTGGTGCTGGTTTGCAACCACGTCAGCTTCATGGATGCACTGATCATCGCTGGCGCCTGTCGGCGCCCGATCCGGTTTGTCATGGATCACCGGATATTTCGGGTACCGGTACTGAATTTCATCTTTCGCACCGGCAAAGCCATCCCGATTGCCTCGGCAAAGGAGGATGCCCAGCTCAAGCTGCGCGCTTATGACCGTATAGCCGAGGAACTTGCTGCCGGAGAAGTAGTCTGTATCTTTCCCGAAGGGAAGATCACCTATGACGGCAACATCAATGCATTCAAATCCGGCATCGAAGACATCATCCGGCGCACACCGGTTCCCGTTGTCCCCATGGCGTTGCGCGGCATGTGGGGGAGTTTCTTCAGCCGGCGCGAAGGCAGCGCCATGACGCACCGGCCGCGGCGTTTCTGGTCAAGGATCGAACTGGTGGCTGCACCAGCGGTTCCTGCGTCATCGGTGCGCGCAAGTGAATTGCAGCAAAGCGTGCAAGACTTGCGCGGAGACTGGAAATGACATCTTTTCAGAGTATATGCTCTACCGTTATCATGCCGAATGAATAGCCGGCCCATGAAGGCCGCCACGCCCCCCAACGGCCGGCTTTGCCCCACACCGCACTGGACTACATCATGACACTGACCCGCCTTCTGCCCGCCGCACTCATGTTCTCCGCCCTGCTTGCCGGCTGTGGCTCCGGCTCGTCCGGCGGCCCGCAGTCTACCGAGACACCAAGCACACCGGGCACCGACACCAGCACCACCAATCAGAACAAACTGATGATCATCAAAGGCGTAGCGGCCTACGGCCTGCCATTGCGCGGCGCAGCAGTTACCATTATCGGCCGCAACAGCCGCGGGGTAATCGACACCTCGGCAACGGGGGTGGCTACCGGCGAAGACGGCAGTTTTTCGATTTCAGTACCCGCCAGCTGGAAGCCTCCGCTTCTGCTTGAGGCCACGGCCAATGTCGGCGACCGCGCTGTGGTGCTGCATTCGATCTTTGGTGATGAGTTCGATACCTCGGCGTCGACCCAGGTCATCAACATCACCCCATACACCGAGGCGATTTTTGCCGCTGCCACCGGACAACATCCAGCCACCTTCTACAAAGCCATGCAAAGCAGCGAAACGGCCGATCAACTGATCGCCAACTCATCGGCACTGGCGGGATTAACCAAGGCGCAAATCGACGGCAAGCACATCAGCCTGCGAGCGGCGATCGCTCCCTTGCTGCAGGCCCGCAACGATAAAGGTGAGTATCTGGTCACCCCCACCCGGCCGGACAACATCAGCCTGATCAGCACCCCGTTCTCGGCCAACCACACTGGCTTGGACAAGGCGCTCGACATGACAGCGCTGTATTACTCCAGCGACCGCACCAGACTGCAACTGGCCAACAAGGCCGCCCCTGCCAGCGGGGTCACCGTTGACATTACCGGCAAGTCCATTTCCGGCAGCATCGGCAATCAGGTAGCCGACAGCATCGAAACCATCAATACCCTGGCAAACGAGCTGACCACCTTGTACAAATCCGGCGTCCCAAGCGAAGCCGCGCTTGGGAACTACATCGCCAGCAACTACCTCAACGATGGCACCGATGCGCAATCGCTCAAATCGGTACTGCGGGCAAGCGATTATGCAGGAGCGCAGTTCTCTCTCAACAACGTGAATGCCATCTACCGCGACAGCAGCAATGTTTACCGCTACGAAGCCATCTTCAAGATACGCAAGACCAACGGACTGGCTGAATTTCAGCAAACCACCATTGCCCGGATCGATAACCGCTGGCAGTTCATTGGCAACGGCCATGCGGCACACAGCACCATCCTCTCCTATTACTCACGCAACCACGACCTGAACGGCAACACCTTTGCAGCCGAACCCAGCAGCACCGGCCTGATCATCCGGCTGGAACAGCCCGGCCCCGGCAACTGGTTTGCCAAAGCCACAGTTGCCGGCCCTGGCATCAGTGACAAGGTCACACTGGTTAAAAGCAACCTGACCCGTGACAACAACGGCGTTACCAGCGGCTGCAGCATCCTGTCGCTTTCGGCAACCAACTGTCAGAACCGGATCAAATTCGACCGCGAAAGCGACTTCAATCGTGATTTTGGCTATGAATACGCCGTCAGCCTGTATCGCAACGCCAGTGATGCAACGCCGGTGCAGCAGTTTGCCGTGCGCTTGCCGACCAGGCCATACCTCTCGACCGACCCGGTGACGGCACTGTCCTCACTGACAGCCGAACGCATCCTGGACAAGAACACCGGCGCCACCGAAGCCTCGCCCACGCTGGCCGCGCTACGCAACTACAACGGCGGCGACCTTCCCGTGTACTGGCGCAAGGGATTGGCCAATGATACCGGCTACACCTACTTCATTGGTCTGGACATCGACATCTGCGAACAAGGGCAACTCACCACCCGGCAGGCCGTCACTTACGGCGACTATCTGGACAACGCGGGCAACCGGACAGTCACCTTCAGCACCCGGATTACCGAAGAAACCAACGATTACGCCTACTTGCGGGTATTTCCCGCGCTTACCGGGCTGGAAGCCAACATCCGCCGCCGTGACCTGCGGGTATTTGCCCAAGACGAAAACAACCGTGTTTACTACGCCAGCTACACCAATGCCACTTCAGTGAACTGCCAGTAGCGCCAGGCAACAAAGGGCATGGTCACCCTGCATCGTTGACTGTGCCCGTTCAGCTTCGCAGCAAATCCTGCAAGCGGCTGGATGCGCCGTGCGCCTCAGCCACAATTCTGGTCATCAGTTCGACAACCGTCGGCACATCGTCGATCAAGCCCTGCACCTGACCGATCATCTGCACACCACTGGTCAGATCCCCCCGCTCGGTGGCCTGAATGAACCGCGGCGTCGCGGCACCAAAATAGGCGATCTGCATCAGAATCGCCGGCCCCTTGGCCAAGGTGCCCAGCAGTACCCGCGAAATCGGCACCTGCAGCTTGCTGGCGGCTCCCCAGGCATGAAACAAGGCCGCGAGCGGCCCCATTGGCCGCCTGAGCAGGCGTTGGGTAAAAGAAGTCTTCATCACCCGGCAAGGCATGCCATCAAAATGGGTCGAATACAGGGTATCGGCAACCGTTGCGCTCGCCACGGCCGTCTTGGCGTTGGCATGCAAAGGGCTTTCGCGGGTCATGGCAAAAC
>CAZBWH010000020.1:0-22173 GCA_964495595.1 uncultured Burkholderiales bacterium
GGCCTGGCGCTGATCCTGGTGATGCTGTTGCGGCCGGAGGGCCTGTGGCCGTCGTCGCGGCGCAAGCAGGAAATGCATGCGGCGGAGGATGCGGCATGAGCGCGTTATTGCAAATCGATCACATCCACAAGCGTTTTGGCGGTCTGCACGCGCTGAACGACGTCAGCCTGCAGATCCAGCGCGGCGAAATCTACGGCCTGATCGGCCCCAACGGCGCCGGCAAGACCACGCTGTTCAATGTGTTGACCGGGCTGTACCTGCCGGATGAAGGCCAGTTCAGCTTCGACGGCCACGACCTGTTCCGCGCCAAACCGCACAAGGTGGTCGAAGCCGGTATCGCCCGCACTTTCCAGAACATCCGCCTGTTTGCCAACATGACCGCGCTGGAAAACGTCATGGTCGGCCGCCACAGCCGCAGCAAGGCCGGCGTGCTCGGCGCGGTGCTGCGCGATCCGGCCACCCGGCGCGAGGAAGCGGCGATCCGCGGGCGGGCAGAACAACTGCTCGACTACGTCGGCATTGCCGGCCACGCCAATGCCGAGGCGCGCAACCTGTCGTATGGCGACCAGCGCCGGCTGGAAATCGCCCGCGCACTGGCCACAGAGCCTAAGCTGCTGGCGCTGGACGAACCCGCCGCCGGCATGAACCCGACCGAAACCGAGAGCCTGCGTGCGCTGATGGACAAGATCCGCCGCGATGGCGTCACCATCCTGCTGATCGAACACGACGTGAAACTGGTGATGGGCCTGTGCGACCGCATCGCCGTACTGGATTACGGCAAGAAAATCGCCGAAGGCGTGCCGGCCGACGTAAAGAACAACCCCAAGGTGATCGAAGCCTATCTGGGAGTACCCGCCGAATGAGCCTGCTGGAAATTTCCAACCTGCAAGTCGCTTATGGCGGCATCCAGGCGGTCAAGGGTATCGACCTGCGTATCGATATCGGCGAAACCGTGGCGCTGATCGGCGCCAATGGCGCCGGCAAGACCACCACGCTGAAAACCATCGCCGGCCTGCTGAAACCGAGCGGCGGCCAGCTAAGTTATGCCGGACTGGACCTGAAACAACAGCCGAGCCACGCGCTGATCGGCAAGGGGCTCGCACTGGTGCCGGAAGGCCGCGGCATCTTCCCGCGGCTGACAGTCACCGAAAACCTGCAGATGGGCGCCTACCACCGTAACGACAAAACCGGCATCGCCGCCGATCTGGACAAGATGTTCGGCCTGTTCCCGCGCCTGAAGGAACGCGAAAGACAGCTGGCCGGCACACTGTCCGGCGGCGAACAGCAGATGGTCGCGATTGCCCGCGCGCTGATGGGGCGGCCGAAACTGCTGCTGCTGGATGAACCGTCGATGGGACTGGCACCGATCATCGTGCAGAAGATCTTCGACACCATCAAACAGGTCGCCAGCGAAGGTGTCACCATCCTGCTGGTGGAGCAGAACGCCCGTGCCGCGCTGCAGATCAGCCAGCGCGGTTACGTGATGGAAAGCGGCCGGATCACGCTCAGCGACAGCGCTGCCGAGCTGCTGGGCAGCGACAGTGTGCGCAAGGCTTACCTGGGGGAATGATGGGCTGGCTACTCGCTGCGATGATTGGGGCCTGCCTGCTGCCTCCACTTAACTTGTTGCTGCTGGCCGGCATCGGGTATCTGCTTCGCAAGCAGTATCCCGCATGGGGCAATGGAATGATCGCCACCGCACTGCTACTGCTGTGGCTACTCTCGTTGCCACTAGTCGCCAATCGCTTGTTGACCACCCTGGAAACCGATCCTGCACTCGAGATTTCCGCATTGCCGGCTGCCGATGCGATCGTAGTGCTCGGAGGTGGTGCATTCAAGGGAGCCCCCGAGTACGGCGGCGAGACGGTCAAGTATTTCACCCTGGAAAGACTGCGTTATGCCGCCCGTTTACAAAAAACCAGTGGCTTGCCGCTGCTGGTCACCGGGGGGCGGCCGGAAAAGGGCACCCCCGAAGCACAACTGATGGCACAAGCCCTGAGGGCCGACTTCCAGGTAAAGCCACACTGGCAGGAAACCGAATCGAACACCACCGCTGACAATGCCCGACTCTCGGCCAGGCTGCTGTTACCGGCCGGAAAAAGGCGCATCTTGCTGGTGACACATGCCTGGCATATGCGGCGCGCGGCCGCCAGCTTTCGCCAGGCCGGGTTTGAAGTCATTGCCGCCCCGACCATGGCGACCCGGACAGATGCCGAGCTGGCGCCGTTTGACCTGTTACCGGCAGCAACCGGGCTGGTGCGCAGCTACCATGCGCTACATGAATGGATCGGCCTGGCCTGGTACCAGCTCAGTGGCAAAGCCTGATTCCGTACGCCCCCGGTTGCACCGGGCAACTTTATCCGCACATTGAATGCCGGCTGGATTTGCTATATTGCTGCGTTTACCGCAACGAGGCGCCATCATGCCCGATCACTACTTGCCTGAACCCGCTTTCGATCACGCCCAGCTCGCCCGTGTCGGCGTATTACTGATCAATCTCGGCACCCCCGCTACCCCCACGGCGGCGGCCCTCCGACCGTATCTGGCCGAATTCCTCAGCGACCCGCGTGTGGTTGAGATCCCTCGTTGGCTCTGGTGGCCGATCCTGCACGGTATCATCTTGCGAACCCGCCCAAAGAAGTCGGCGGCAAAATATGCCCAGATCTGGACCCGCGACGGATCGCCGCTCAAGCTACATACCGAGAAACTGGCCCGCCTGTTGCAAGGCTACTGGGCCAACAGCGGCCGCCCCTCACTGATTGTCGAGAGCGCCATGCGCTACGGTCAGCCCACGATTGAACCGGCGTTGCAACGCCTGAAGCAGCAAGGCTGCCAACGCATCCTGATTGTGCCACTCTATCCGCAATATGCAGCCAGTAGCACCGCTTCAGCACTGGATGAGGTGTACAGGGTGCTGCAGCAAATGCGCAACATGCCCGAAATCCGGGTAATCAAGCACTTTCACGACCACCCGGCCTATATTCAGGCACTGGCTACCCGCATCCAGGCTCACTGGCAGCAACAGGGCCGGCCAGACAAACTGGTAATGAGCTTTCATGGCGTACCCCGGTTTTCCCTTGACCGGGGAGATCCGTATCACTGCGAATGCCACAAGACGGCCCGTCTACTCGCCACAGCCCTGTCACTGGGCAAGGATCAGTACGAAGTTGCCTTTCAGTCCCGTTTTGGCCGTGCCGAATGGCTAAAGCCGTATCTGAACGACACATTGCAGCGCCTGGGCAAGGGCGGAACCGGCACGCTTGATGTCGTTTGCCCGGGCTTTGTCGCTGACTGCCTCGAAACGCTGGAAGAGATTGCCCTGGAGGGCAAGCAGACGTTTCTGTCTAGCGGTGGCAAGCAATATCGTTACATCCCCTGCCTCAACAACGAGCCTGTCTGGGTCGATGCCATGATCGCCATCATCGAGCCCCATCTGCAAGGCTGGCTACCCGCTGCTGCCGACGCCCATCTTGCAGCGGAACAGGCCGACCAGCGCCGGGCAATGGCACTGGCCATGGGAGCAAAGAAATGACATCGCCCGCTCACCATCGCTCAAGTCTGCCCGCCTGCTGCCGATAACCGGATCATCCCTTCCCGATTCACCTGCACTCCCTCCGTTTACGGTGGCAGGAGGTCATCATGCATATCCAGCAGAGCAACATCTCCATGGCCAGCCAGCACCGGCTGAGCCGTGTATTTCAGCAGTTCGAAAGACTTGAACAATGGTCGGGCCAGCGGCCGGCGGCCAATATGGGGTCCGGGCAGGACCGGGTCTCTCTGTCAGCACAGGGGCAGGCATTGGCCACGCAATCCCGCGAGGCAGATCACTCACGTAGCATCGACAAGACTCGCGACAAGGACGACGACAGCCATCTGGACCCCCAGCTAAGGTTAATCAAACAGGCTGTTGAAGCCATCACCGGCCAAAAAATCCGGCTGATCAACCTGCAGGATCTACAGGTGGATGCCCAGCGCAGCGAGAGCATGGAACAGGTTGCCAATCTACAGCAGGGCAACGGCCAGGCCGGATTTGGCGTTGATTACCAATATCATGCCGAATATCACGAAACCGAGTCTCTGGATTTTTCCGCCCGCGGCACGGTTGTCACTGCAGATGGCCAGAAGCTTGAATTCCAGCTCGATCTGTCCTTGCAGCGCGAATTTCACCTGCAAAGCGACACCCGAATCCAGCTAGGGGATGCGGTACAACGCAAGGACCCACTGGTCATCAATCTGAATGCATCCGCGGCGCAACTCACCCGGCAAAAATATGAATTCGATCTGGATGCCGACGGCAAGACAGAACAGGTGTCGATGCTGCAGCCGGGCAGCGGCTTTCTGGCTCTGGATCGCAACGATGACGGCAAGGTCAACGATGGCACTGAGTTGTTCGGCACACGCAGCGGCAATGGCTTTTCCGATCTGGCCGCATTCGACGATGACGGCAACCAATGGATCGACGAAGCCGACGCCATCTTCAAACGTCTGCAGGTCTGGTTCAAGGATGCCAACGGGCAGGATCAGTTGCTCGACATGCAGGCGGCCAACATTGGCGCCATTTTCCTCGGAAGCCAGCAAACTGATTTCCGCCATGCGGATGCAGACAACCGCACCCAGGGAGATCTGCGCAGCACCGGCGTTTTCCTGACCGAAGACGGCAAGGCAGGCTCGGTACAACAGATCGACTTGGCAGTCTGAACCCCGCTCAAGATAAAATGTCTTAATGCCACGCCCGGCTTACCCGGGCGTGGCCTTTTTGCGCACCACAACACATACAGAGGACACCTGCAATGACATTCGCGCGACTGACCCTGATAGCTGCAGCCGTAGCAGCAATCACCGCCTGTGGCAAAAAGCCGGACACACCGCCTCCGGCTACCTCCACACCCGCCGCAGCGCCCGCAGCTGGAGAAACGGTTGTCAAGATCGGCCACGCAGCGCCGTTGACCGGATCGATCGCCCATCTTGGCAAGGACAATGAAAACGGCGCCCGGCTGGCCATCGACGAAATCAACGCTGCCGGGCTCGAAATCGGTGGCAGGAAAATCCGGCTGGAGCTGGTTTCTGAAGACGATCAGGCCGATGCAAAAACCGCCACAACCGTGGCTCAGCGACTGGTAGACGCCAAAGTGTCCGGCGTAGTCGGGCACCTGAACTCGGGAACCACAATTCCTGCCTCGAAAATATACAGTGATGCCGGCATCCCGCAGATTTCCCCTTCTGCCACCAACCCGGATTTCACCCAGGCCGGCTTTAAAACGGCCTACCGTGTCATTGCCAACGATGTCGCGCAGGGCAAGGCACTGGGCGAATTCGCCGTCGACACGCTAAAGGCCAGAAACATCGCAGTAATCGACGACAAAACCGCTTACGGCCAGGGTTTGGCCACTGAATTCGAAAAGGCGGCCAAGGCCAGAGGTGCCAGTATCGTTACCCACGAATCCACCCAGAACGACAAAACCGACTTCAAGGCGATCCTGACCAATGTCAAAGCCAAGCAGCCGGAGGTTATTTTCTTTGGTGGCATGGACGCTCAGGCCGGCCCGATGGCGCAACAAATGAAACAACTGGGCATCGCGGCCAAACTGCTTGGCGGCGACGGATTCCAGTCGCCCAAGTTCATCGAACTGGCTGGAGCAGCCGCAGAAGGACAGTACGCGTCCAGCCCCGGAATGCCGAAGGAACAACTGCCAGGCTTTGGCGACTTCAACGACAAATACCAGAAGAAGTTCAACAGCGAAATCCAGATTTATGCGCCGTATTGCTACGATGCCGTCAAAGTGATGGTTGAGGCAATGAAGCGCGCCAATTCGACAGAGCCGGCCAAATATCTGCCCGAGTTGGCAAAGACCGACCTGCAGGGCGTATCCGGCCCGATCAAGTTTGACGACAAGGGCGACATCGTTGGCGGCTCGGTCACCATTTACCAAGCCAAAGGTGGCAAATGGGAAGTGCTGACCACGGTTGGCGGCAGCGCCGCTCCGGCACCCGGCGCACAAGCCAGCAAGCCATAAGCCGTCAATCCAGCCCCGGCTGAGCACGGCATCCGCGGGTGCCGTTTTTCCAGCCTGGCAGTCAAGGGCAGCCCAACCAACCAAGCCAGAGACGACAGCGGTTTGTACAGCCGCAGTACAGGGCATGTGCTAGATTGGATTGGCACCCCATCATCGAGCGGAGAAGGCGTAATGGATTTGACCCCCCTATTCCGGTTAATGGCCGAAAAGAAGGCCTCCGACCTGTTTTTCACCGCTGGCGCGCCGATCCAGATCAAGATTCAAGGTTCGCTGATGCCAGTCAACCAGCAAGTGCTGGATCCGGATCAGGTCAAGCAATGTGCCTACAGCCTGATGTCCGCCGAGCGCATTGCCCGCTTTGAACAAGAGCTGGAGATGAACTTCGGCTTTCCGCTGCGCGATGTCGGCAGCTTCCGGGTCAATGTATTCAAGCAGCGCGGAGTGGTCGCCATGGTGATTCGCTACATCAGGGCGACAGCACCCACGCTGCAGGAACTCGGTGTGCCGGAAATGCTGAGCGAACTGGCCACCCTGAAACGTGGCCTGATCCTGATCGTAGGCGCAACCGGCAGCGGCAAATCGTCCACCATGACGGCGATGCTGGATCACCGCAACGCGACCCGCCCTGGCCACATCCTCACCATCGAAGATCCGCTGGAATTCTTGTACAAACACAAGAAATCCATCGTCAACCAGCGCGAGGTCGGGGTCGACACCCACAGCTACCACGATGCCCTGAAGAATGCTATGCGCGAGGCGCCGGATGTGCTGATGCTGGGCGAGATCCGCGACAAGGATACGATGCAGCATGCGATTACCTACGCGCAATCGGGCCATCTGTGCATTTCCACCCTGCATGCCAACAACAGCTACCACACGATGAACCGGATCATCAGTTTTTTCCCGGAAGAAGCCCGGCCATCGTTTCTGCTGGATTTGTCGGTGTGTCTGCGGGCGGTGATTTCGCAGCGGCTGGTGCGCGGCATCGACGGCAAGCTGCTGCCGGCAGTGGAGGTGATGATCAACAATAACCGGATTGCCGAGTTGATCCGCAACGGTCAGGTCAACGAGATCAAGGAAGCGATGGAAAATTCGTTGTCCAAAGAATCGCAGACCTTCGAGCAATCGCTGTACAAGCTGTACAAGGAAGGCAAAATCACCCTGGACGAGGCCATGCTGAACGCCGATTCTCCCACCAATCTGCACTGGCTGGTCAGCCACGGCCAAAGCGCCGAGGAACACGAGGCGGAGTTGCAGGCGCAGGAACCGCAACGCAAGCCCGGCCCGGATGGCGGCGAGGCGATCAGCTTCGACATTGACCTGATCGATAGCCATTAGCAGCCAGGCTGCAAGGCAATACCAGAGCGGCCTCCAGCCCGTCTGCGCGCCGCTCTGGATGCGGCCTGCAGGCCGGCGGGATAAAACAATGCCACACAGCGCAAGCGTGGCATTGGAATTTTTGGACAAGCGGCAGGCGGGATGAGGCGATTCATTCACCCGCGCTGCCGATGATGAATTAGCGCTTCAGTTCCTTGGCCAGATAGATCCAGGTTTCCACCACCGTGTCCGGATTGAGCGACACGGTTTCGATGCCCTCTTCCACCAGCCACTTGGCCAGGTCCGGATGATCCGATGGCCCCTGGCCGCAGATGCCGATGTATTTGCCCTGCTTGCGGCAGGCCTTGATCGCCATCGACAGCATGGCTTTCACTGCGTCGTTGCGCTCGTCGAACAGGTTGGCAATCGGCCCGCCCGAGTCGCGGTCCAGCGCCAGGGTCAGCTGGGTCATGTCGTTCGAGCCGATTGAGAAGCCGTCGAAATATTCGAGGAACTGTTCGGCCAGGATGGCGTTGGATGGAATCTCGCACATCATGATCAGCCGCAGGCCATTCTCGCCACGCCGCAGCCCGTTGGCAGCCAGCAGATCAACCACCTTGCGTGCTTCGTCCAGCGTACGCACAAACGGAATCATCACCTCAATATTGGTCAGACCCATGATGTTGCGGACTTTTTTCAGCGCCCGGCATTCCAGCTCGAAGCAATCGCGGAACGATTCGCTGATGTAGCGCGATGCGCCCCGGAACCCGATCATCGGGTTCTCTTCATGCGGCTCGAACAGGCTGCCGCCGATCAGATTAGAGTACTCGTTCGACTTGAAGTCGGACATGCGCACAATCACTTTTTTCGGCGCAAACGCAGCGCCAATGGTGGCAATGCCTTCCACCAGCCGTTCAACGTAGAATTCAACCGGGTTGGCATAGCCACCAATCCGCTCGTCGATCTGCTCTTTCACTTCATCCGGAATGTTCGGGTAGCCCAGCAAGGCCTTGGGGTGAATGCCGATCATCCGGTTGATGATGAACTCCAGCCGCGCCAGCCCGACGCCCTCGTTCGGCAAATGGGCAAAATCGAACGCCAGCTCCGGATTGCCAACGTTCATCATCAGCTTGACCGGCGAAGCGGGCATTTTATCCAGCGCCAGATCGATCACTTCTACATTGAGCAAACCGTTGTAGATGTTACCGGTGTCACCCTCGGCGCAAGAGACTGTCACCTGCATGCCGTCTTCGAGCACATCGGTCGCATCGCCGCAGCCAACCACAGCAGGAATGCCAAGCTCGCGGGCGATGATCGCGGCGTGGCAAGTGCGGCCACCACGATTGGTGACAATTGCCGCTGCCCGCTTCATCACCGGCTCCCAGTCCGGGTCGGTCATGTCGGTGACCAGCACATCGCCCTGCTTGACACGATCCATCTGCGATACATCGTTGATCAACCGTACCACGCCCTGGCCGACCCTCTGGCCAATGGCACGGCCCGACGCCAGAATCTCGGATTTGTCGTTGATCCGGTAACGGCGCAAGGTTTCCACCCGCGCCTCCTGCGATTTCACCGTTTCCGGACGGGCCTGCAGGATATACAGCTTGCCGTCGCCACCGTCGCGGCCCCACTCGATATCCATCGGGCGCTGGTAGTGTTTTTCGATGATCAAGGCGTAGCGGGCCAGTTCTTCCACTTCGGCATCGCTAATGGAATACACCCGCTGATCTGCCGCCGGCACATCAATGGTCTTGACCGAGCGGCCTGCTTCACGTGCCTCGGTAAACACCATCTTGATCAGTTTCGAGCCGCGGTTGCGGCGCAGCACAGCCGGCCGGCCGGCCGCCAGTGTCGGCTTGTGCACATAGAATTCGTCCGGATTGACCGCGCCCTGAACCACGGTCTCACCCAAGCCATACGAGGCGGTAATGAACACCACGTCGTTGAAGCCGGATTCGGTATCAATGGTGAACATCACGCCCGACGCACCAGAGTCCGATCGCACCATCCGCTGCACCCCGGCCGACAGCGCCACTTCGCCGTGGGCAAATCCCTTGTGCACCCGGTAGGCAATCGCCCGGTCGTTGTACAACGATGCAAACACATGCTTGATTGCAGTCTTGACGTTGTCCAGACCATGAATATTAAGAAATGTCTCCTGCTGGCCGGCAAACGAGGCATCTGGCAAATCTTCAGCCGTGGCAGACGACCGCACCGCCAGCGAAATATCGGTGCCGGCATCGGCCACCATCTGACGGTAAGCCTCGGCCACTTCCCGCTCCAGCTTGTCCGGGAAAGGGGTATCGACAATCCACTGCCGGATCTGCGCCCCGACTTTTGCCAGGGTCGCCACGTCATCGATATTCAACGGCTGCAAGGCCGCCTCGATCCGCTGCGCCAGGCCGTCGTGCTGCAGGAAATCACGATACGCCTGCGCCGTGGTTGCGAAGCCACCCGGCACACGGACACCGGAACTGGCCAACTGGCTGATCATCTCGCCCAGCGAAGCGTTCTTGCCGCCCACCTGCTCGACATCGGTCATACGCAGTTTTTCGAACCAAATGACGTAATTCTCTGACATCTCAAACATTCCTGTTCTGGATTAGGGATAAGAACCGCAAACCGCGGATTTTACCGGTTTTACCGGCAGATGGGCACTGCCACAACAGCAAGCGCAGTTCCCGTTGGCATGGGCATGGACTATGCTTCATCCCATCAATACCCGTAAGGATAGCCAATGCCGAACCGTCGTACTGTATTCATTGTCTCCGACCGAACCGGCATCACCGCCGAGATGCTGTCACACAGCCTGCTGACCCAGTTCGAAGGGCATGATTTCCGGCGCGAAACACTGCCGTTTATCGATTCGCTGGACAAGGTTGAGCAAGTCACCGCCCAAATCCGTGCGGCCGCAGAACGAGATGCGGAACGACCGATTGTATTCAGCACACTGATTGATGACACGTTGCGTAATGCGCTGAAAACCGATCAGGCTTTGCATCTGGATTTTTTTGAAGAATTCATTTCGCCACTGGAACAGGAACTTCAGCACAAGTCTTCACACACCATCGGCAAAACCCACAGCGTAGCCAATTTTGGTGAATACAACGCCCGGATTGAGGCCATCAACTATGCGCTGGCCCACGACGATGGCGTCAAGCCACGTGATCTGGACAAAGCCGATATCGTGCTGGTCGGCGTATCGCGCAGCGGCAAGACACCTACCTGCCTGTACATGGCCCTGCAATACGGAGTCAAGGCGGCCAACTACCCGCTGATCCCGGAAGATCTGGGCGAAATCAAGTTGCCGGCTGCGCTCGCACCGTTTCGCCACAAGCTGTTCGGACTCACCATCAGCCCCGAACGCCTGTCGGCAATCCGCGCACAGCGAAAACCGGACAGCAAGTATGCCTCGCTGGATAACTGCCGCTTTGAAACCGCCGAGGTAGAGGCCATCTTTCGCCGGGAAGGACTGCATTACATTGACACAACAGCCAAATCGATCGAGGAAATCTCCAGCACGATCCTGCATCGGGCGAAACTGGAACGAAAAGTGTACTGATCGCAGGCAAACGACCATATCTTTGGATACACACGGATCAACTCGACGAGCGGAATGACGCGCCAGGCTCCCGGCCGGCCTGGCAACAGAAGTGCAGCGTCAGATCGACACCACCTTGTTCTTGCCGGTTTTCTTGGCTTGGTACATCGCCTCGTCCGCCCGGCTGATAACCGAATCCTGGTTATCGGCCGGACCGAACTCGGTGACGCCGGCGCTGAAGGTAATCAGAATCTTATCGTTGTTGTGCAGGAAAAAACGCTTGGTCAGCTCACGCTGCAAACGGGCCATGACGGTGACGGCCTCATCCAGACGGGTGTTGATCAGTAGCACGACGAATTCTTCACCGCCGTAGCGGGCAATCACATCAGTCGGCCGCAAGGTGTCCTTGACCACTTGAACCAGATGCACCAGAGCGCCGTCACCCGCCTGGTGTCCCAGCCGGTCGTTCAATTGCTTGAAATTATCAATGTCCAGCACACCGACACACAGCGGGCGCTGCTCGCGGTCTGCACGGGCAATCTCGGCAACAAATGCGGTTTCCAGTCCACGACGATTCAGCGCACCGGTCAGGTGATCCTCACGCACTTTTTCCGAGGCGGCCTCCAGCTGGCGTTCTAGTTCGATAATCCGCTGCTCGGCCTGCTCGGCCTCCTGCTTCGAACGCAGCAGTTCGTCACGGGAGCGCTGCATATCCAGTTGCACAACCTTGGTGTCTTCCAGCAAATCGGCGAGGATCGACTGCAAGCGGATGATGTCGTCCGTACCACGAATGTCGTCGACATAATGCTGCACTTTGGCATGATATGCACCCGTCGACTCAGTCATTACTCCCAGTCTGGAGACAAAGGTTTCAATCAGGCTCTTGAAGGTCTGTTTGGCCTCGTTCAGGCTTTGCTTGAGCGCCCCCTGTTTGCTGACCACTTCCTTGAAGCTCATTTCTGCCGCGTAGATTTGCCGCACATTCAACGGCTTTTCCATCAATGTCTTGACTACCGCAATCTGGCCTTGCAACCACTCGTCATCAATCACCAGTTCGGCAATGTTGTCGACGAACAGGCTCAACAGATGCACCAGCCCTTCCACCAGCCGGTTTTCCGTATCATTCTGCAATTCCAGGCGCAAACAGAATTTGCGGACTTGAGCGGAGAAATACCGCAGCGACTTCTCATCGCCAACCTGCCGCATGGTCACCAGCAGCGCTTGTGCATCGTCGCTCAACTCCGGTAAATGCTTGAGCCGCTCGATCACGCCGCTTTGCAACAGCTTGCCTACCAGTTCCAGCCATTCTTTCCAGATTGCGCCGGCAACCGGATGGGTCTCTCCCGGTCGCACCAGCGGAGCCGGCGCAGCGGCTGGCGAAACAACGGGTGAATCACGCTCGCTAACGTCGCTGCCCTCAGGCTGTTCGCTGGTTTCGATTCCAGCTTCCGGCACCGGTGCTTCTGCCCAAGAGCGCAACATGCCTGCCAGTTTTTCGTTCAGTTGCCCGACATCAGCGCCGAAATTGATCAGTACCCGCTCCAATGCCTCGCGCTTTTGCCCGGAGGTCAGCCCACGCTGCCGCACCTCCCACATCCGCAAAAGCTCCCGGATCAGGTCGGGCCACGGGCGATCAAACTGGCGGTCAGAGGCCGACTGTCGATGTTGCTCTTCGAGTGTTTCAATGAGATCGTCCCAGCGCTGCGCCTGGGCCGCCTCTTCCATCTGCTTCAACAGCCTGCGTTTGACCGGATTTCCTCCAGCCAGCTCGCGCACGGGTTGCAGCAGTTTTTCGACCAGCACGACTTCAGGCAATTGCTCCTTGACCCCGGCAATCTCGTCGTAGATACGACGGTAATTGTCAGGGCTAGGCACCATTTTTTTCAGTGCCAGCTGTTTAAGGGTTTCGCGGGCGATCAGCGAAGGATTGGTTGGCTTTTCCATCGATTTCACTCAGGCAGGACAAGCAAGAATAGAAACGCCCCGCGAGGGCCGTTTTTTGTGCTTTAGCAAGATACTGCTACAAAACAGGGTTTAAAAAAATTATTAATCTTTTCAACGAATTGTCTTTGCCGCTTCGCGCAACTCAACGCAGCGCAAAGCATAGTTTAGCACTTGTCGGCTGGGATTGAGCTGGGATTGCGACCGGCTAACAGTCGGTGCCTATACTGGACATGGCGCTACTTTGCGCCGACACTCGGAGTGCTTCACCATGTCCCGCAAAACTTCACCCACCCCGCAAAATTCCCCGCTCTGGCACAGTGCGCAAGTTTGCGAATTTTTCGGCATTCGCGGCGAACTTCAGACAACTGGGTTACGCTGAAAGCCATTCCGGTTGGTTTTTCCTGATTATGTCCCTGCCTCAGCCGGGTAAAACTAGACTATTCATCACAGGTGCGTGAGTTTGTCCGCAGCGGCCAGGATAGCCTCGTCATCACCTGCCAGCCGGCCCGGCACAATACGAGGTTTGCCGAACAGGAGCTGCCGCTGACACCGTTCCAGCTGCGGCTGGTGCGGGTCGTATTGCCCTCCGGCCAGATCAAGGCACTGGCGGCTTCACTGCTGGATGAGGTGCAGTACCCCGCCAGCGCCTTCGGCCAGTTATACCAGCAACGCTGGCGCATTGAAGAGGCGTTCCGCCATATCAAGTGCCGGCTGAAGCTGGAACTCTTCGGCGGCGAAACCCCGCTGGCGATCCACCAGGAGTTTCACGCCACCATTCTGCTGCACAATCTGGCCACGCTGGCTGGGCTGGACGCGCTGCAGGCCTTGCCTGAAGCCGAGCGCAGCGAACAGCATGTGAATCTGACCCATGCCAGCCAGTTACTGCGCCTGGTGATGCCGCAACTGCTGCGGCCAGGCTGTGATATTGAGGAGTTATGCACGGGCCTGGTTGAGGGCATCCTCCGCCAGCTCACCCGCAAACGCCCAGACCGGACGGCGCCACCGCACAAACGAAACCGCGCCAAGCCACGTTATCATCGGGCTTACAAGTGATTGTTTGGGTGAGGAAATGGGGTTATTTTCGCGGCAGTGCCTCCAGCCCCGGCGCATTTTTCTTGCCGACCGCAATCACCCGGTTGCCGGGCTGGCTGGCAAGATAGGCGGCGATGCGGCAGAGCTGGCCGGGGGAGTTCTGGTGCAGGAAGAGGATGTTCATGCGGGACATGCGACAAACATGCAAGCGCTAATCATAGCGCATGGCGTATCGAAGCGTTTTTTGTTGTCGACTGGCCGGCCGTCGGGCATTTTTTTGTGCAGCTTTACTTCATATCGCGTCGCTGCGCGGCAGGTCGTAGCCATAACCAATTAGAAAATGTGGACATGGCGGGGGGCGTTTTCTGGGGGGCGGTCAAGTTGGGCTCCATTTTTTCAAAATGTGAGCCCCGTGTAGGTACCGATTTCTAGCCCGGCTGGGATTGAGCGTATTTTCTCGCTGCCAATCCCATCTCAATCAGGCTATAAGCCTCTACCAGAGCAGCTTCTAGAGTTTTGGCCTTTTCAGGGAAACGGCCCGCAAGTGCCGTTAGAAAAACTTTTAGATCGGAAAGCGGGGTTTTCAACGTCAGTTTGACGCCTTGCGGCATCAGCGTGCGGGTGCCGTCTCAGTCAACACGTCGGCAGCAGGCGCAGCGGGGGGCGCAGGTACGTCAGCCGAGGAGGTTTCGGGCCGAAAATGATCAGGCACAGGTGCTGAATTCGCCGGGCGATCCAGAATCTGGAAAAACACTTCCTGCTGGCGAATCATGCCCAGCTCATTGCGGGCACGCTCTTCGATGGCATCAAAGCCGGTTTTGAGATCACGCACTTCAGCGGCAAGCGACGCATTGCGTGCCTCCAGCTGCTGATTGACCTGCTGCTGAGTGGCCAACTCGGCGTCAATTTTCCATACGCTCAGCCAACTGCCCTTTCCCACCCACAAGGGATATTGGATGATGGCAATCAGCAGAACCAGAACCAGCGTTAGAATCCGCATTGGGTGTCAGAGTAGGAGGCGGGCCGTTTCCAGCCCGCGAATCAGTCAGGGTAACGGCAAGTTATTTCAGATGATAAAACGCACTGCGGCCCGGGTAATGCGCTGCATCGCCCAGCTCTTCCTCAATGCGCAACAGCTGATTGTATTTCGCCATGCGATCGGAACGCGACAGCGAACCGGTCTTGATCTGCATGCAGTTGGTAGCGACCGCCAGATCGGCGATGGTGCTGTCTTCGGTTTCACCCGATCGATGGCTCATTACTGAGGTGTACATGTTGCGCTTGGCCAGGTCAACCGCCTGCAGGGTTTCAGTCAGCGTGCCGATCTGATTGATTTTTACCAGCAACGAATTGCAGATCCCCGCCTTGATCCCTTCGGCGAGAATTTTCGGGTTGGTGACGAATACGTCGTCACCCACCAGTTGTACACGCTTGCCCAGTTTGTCAGTCAGCAGTTTCCAGCCGTTCCAGTCGTGTTCCGACATGCCGTCTTCGACCGAGATGATCGGGTATTTGTTGACCAGGGTTTCCAGGTAATCGGCAAACTGGGCTGAAGTCAGCTTCAGGCCGCCTTCGCCTTCCAGTACGTAGTGGCCATCCTTGTAGAATTCCGAGCTGGCACAGTCCAGCGCGAACAGCACGTCATCACCCGGCGTGTAACCAGCAGCAAGAACCGCTTCCGAAATCAGTGCCAGCGCTTCTTCGTTGGTTTTCAGGTTCGGCGCAAAACCACCTTCGTCACCGACGGTAGTCGAATAACCTTTGCTGTCGCAGATCTTCTTCAGGTGATGGAAAATCTCCGCGCCACAGCGCAACGCATCACGGAATGTCTTGGCGCCCACCGGCATGATCATGAATTCCTGGATATCCAGGCTGTTGTTGGCGTGTGCGCCACCGTTGATCACGTTCATCATCGGCACCGGCAGACTCATCGGGCCAGCGCCGCCCAGGTAGCGATACAGCGGCAGGCCGGCTTCTTCGGCAGCGGCCTTGGCTACCGCAACCGACACTGCCAGAATTGCGTTGGCCCCCAGGCGATGCTTGTTATCCGTGCCATCGAGCTCGATCAGTGTGCGGTCGATGAATGCTTGCTCAGCGGCATCCAGACCGATGATGGCTTCGCAGATTTCCGTATTGACGTTTTCTACCGCCTGCAGCACGCCTTTTCCCAAGTAGCGGGCTTTGTCGCCATCACGCAACTCAACGGCCTCTTTTTCACCGGTAGATGCGCCGGATGGCACGGCTGCACGGCCCATCACTCCCGATTCCAGCAAGACATCGGCTTCTACAGTGGGATTACCGCGCGAATCCAGCACCTCGCGAGCAACTACATCAACAATCGAACTCATGACCTGAACCCTCAACAAATTGTGGTTATTAATTGATTGAATATTATTATTCGAACATTGAACTGCTGTGTTTATTGCAGCTCAGCCATGCCGGCTGTCTTGACCAGATCGTCGATCTGCTTCAGCGTTGCCAGCAATGCTTTCATTTTCGGCAGTGGCCAAGCATTGGGGCCGTCAGACAAGGCCTTTGCCGGCTCCGGGTGAGTTTCCATGAACAAGCCTGCCACGCCGACGGCTACGGCAGCGCGCGCCAGAACCGGAACAAACTCACGCTGGCCGCCGGAGGCCGTACCCTGCCCGCCCGGCAATTGCACCGAATGGGTGGCATCAAACACGACCGGGCAGCCGGTTTCGCGCATGATGGCCAGGCTGCGCATATCCGAAACCAGATTGTTGTAGCCGAAGCTGACACCACGCTCGCAGACCATGATGGTGTCGGCGCCACCATTGGCTTCCCGGGCCTTATCGACTACGTTTTTCATGTCGCCCGGCGCGAGGAATTGCCCCTTCTTGATGTTGACCGGTTTGCCGGATGCCGCAACGGCATGGATGAAATCCGTCTGTCGACACAGAAAAGCAGGCGTTTGCAGCACATCGACCACAGCGGCGGCCGGGCCAATTTCGTCGACTTCGTGAATATCGGTCAGGACAGGCACCCCGATCTGGCGCTTGACTTCGGCCAGAATACGCAGTCCTTCATCAAGCCCCAGACCACGGAACGATTTGCCGGAGCTGCGATTGGCTTTGTCAAACGAAGACTTGTAAATGAACGGCATGCCCAGTTCGCTACAGATTTCCTTCAACTGGCCAGCGGTATCCAGCGCCAGTTGTTCGGATTCGATCACGCACGGACCGGCAATCAGGAATAGCGGTTTGTCGATTCCGACTTCAAAACCACACAGTTGCATCAGCAGCGCCCTTTCTCTTTGACATTGGCGATTGCCGCTTCGATGTAGGCCTTGAACAGCGGGTGGCCGTCACGCGGCGTGGAGGTAAACTCCGGGTGAAACTGGCAGCCGAAGAACCAGCGATGGTTCGGCAACTCGACCGTTTCGCACAGTGCTTCAGCGCCCACTGAGCGACCACTGACTTTCAGCCCGGCTTCCTGCAAGCGTGGCAGGTAGTAGTTGTTGACCTCGTAGCGATGGCGATGACGTTCGACGATGCTGGTCGCGCCATACACTCTGGCTGCAAGCGTTCCGGCTTCGAGCCTGCATTCCTGACCACCCAGGCGCATGGTGCCGCCCTTGTTGGAATTTTCGTCACGCTTCTCGATCTTGCCGTCGTGGTTGACCCACTCGTCGATCAGGGCCACTACCGGATGCGAAGTTTCCTTGTCGAACTCGGTACTGTTGGCATCATCCATCCCGGCCACATCGCGGGCATATTCGATCAGCGCCAGCTGCATGCCCAGGCAAATGCCCAGATACGGGATGTTGTTTTCACGCGCAAAGCGGATTGCCCTGATCTTGCCTTCCACCCCGCGGCGACCAAAGCCGCCCGGCACCAGAATCGCGTCCATATTGGCGATCGATTCCAGCCCTTCGGTTTCCAGCGCTTCGGAATCGATGTAATGGATGTTGACCTTGCTGCGAGTATGAATCCCGGCATGAACCAGGGCTTCGATCAAGGATTTGTACGATTCGGTCAGATCGACATATTTGCCGACCATGGCAATGTTGACCTGGCGCTCCGGGTTATCGAGTGCGTCGACGATCTTGTCCCACAGCGACAGATCGGCGGCGGGCAAATCAAGCTGCAGTTGTTTGCAGATGATGTCGTCGATGTGCTGATCCGACAGCACCCGCGGAATCTTGTAGATCGAGCTGGCATCCGGGCAGGAAATGACAGCTTTTTCCGACACATTGGTAAACAGCGCTATCTTGCGCCGCTCATCATCCGGCACCATGCGATCGGCACGGCAGATCAATACATCCGGCTGGATGCCGATCTCGCGCAATTCTTTAACCGAGTGCTGAGTCGGCTTGGTCTTGATCTCGCCTGCAGCGGCAATATACGGAACGTAAGACAAATGCACGTAGCAGGTATTTTCCTTGCCGTGCAGCACCCCCATCTGCCGGATGGCTTCCAGAAATGGCAGCGATTCGATGTCGCCGACGGTACCACCGACTTCTACGACGGCAACGTCTGCGTCGCCGGCACCAAGGCCGATGAAATGGCGGATTTCGTCGGTGATATGCGGAATCACCTGCACGGTTTTGCCAAGATAATCGCCCCGGCGCTCCTTCTTTATTACCGATTCATAAATCTGGCCAGTAGTGAAGTTGTTGCGCCTGGACATCTTGGAATGAATAAAGCGCTCGTAATGGCCCAGATCAAGATCGGTTTCCGCACCGTCTTCGGTAACGAAAACTTCACCGTGCTGCATTGGGCTCATGGTGCCTGGATCGACGTTGATGTACGGGTCCAGTTTCATCATGGTGACTTTGAGGCCGCGCGATTCGAGGATCGCCGCAAGTGACGCGGCGGCGATGCCTTTCCCCAGTGAGGAGACAACGCCGCCGGTAACAAAGATATATTTTGTCATGAGGCTACATGCTGATCCGAATTGCGCATTTTAGCTTAATTGGACAGCAGGCTCAACGCGCCCGAGCGGCAGGAAATCAGGAAATCAGGAAAACGCCTGAATACCTGTCTGTGCCTTGCCCAGAATCAGCGCATGAATGTCATGAGTACCTTCGTAGGTATTGACTGCCTCAAGGTTGGCCATGTGTCGCATGACATGATACTCGTCGGAAATGCCGTTGCCACCGAGCATGTCGCGAGCCTTGCGGGCAATGTCCAGGGCCTTGCCGCAGGAATTGCGCTTGATCAGGGATACCATTTCTGCGGTGGCCTGCCCTTGGTCCATCAGGCGCCCCACTTGCAGGGCGGCCAGCGTGGCGAGGGTAATCTCGGTTTGCATGTCGGCCAGCTTCAGCTGGATCAGCTGATTGGCTGCCAGTGGACGGCCAAATTGCTTGCGCGCCAGTACATAGTCACGGGCAATGTGCCAGCAACTCTCTGCCGCACCCAGCGCTCCCCAGGCAATTCCGTAGCGCGCCTTGCTCAGGCAAGCCAGCGCAGACTGCAAGCCGACGGCTCCTGGCAATCGCTGCTCTTCCGGCACCACCACACCATCGAGCACGATTTCGCCCGTAATCGATGCCCGCAGGCTGCACTTGCCCTGCAAGGCCGGCGTGTGCAGACCGGCCAGGCCGCGCTCCAGCAGAAAGCCGGCAACCCGCTTCTCATCGTCTCGCGCCCAAACCAGCAACAAGTCGGCAATCGGGGCATTAGTGATCCACATTTTGCTGCCGGTCAGACAATAGCCACCACTGACCCGGCGGGCACGGGCCTGCATGCCAGCCGGGTCGGAGCCATGATCGGGCTCGGTCAGCCCGAAACAGCCGATCATGGTGCCACTGGCCAACAGGGGCAAATAGCGGCTTTTCTGCGCCTCACTGCCAAAGCGGTCGATGGGATACATGACCAACGAACTCTGGACGCTCATTGCAGATCGGTAACCGCTGTCCACCCGCTCAATTTCGCGGGCCAACAGGCCATACTCAACATGCGACAAGCCTGGGCACCCATTGCCGGTAATGTTGCCTCCCAGAAAACCCATTGCCCCCATGTCGCGCATGATCGCCGTATCGAAATATTCGTGACGCCAGGCATCGACGATACCGGGCTGCAGGCGTTGCTGGCAGAACCGGTGGGCAGCATCGCGCACCGCCCGCTCCTCATCACTCAACCTATCTGCGATCCGTAACAGATCGTCCCACCCTGCCACGCACTCAGTCGACATTGCTTTCCCTTTCAGGCATATTTGCTTTGAAAGCTAGCGGAGTCTGGCACCAATTCAAGGAACATTCAGGCCGTTTCGCTTGCCGGCGAAAGCCACTCCCGGTCGCACGGTCTTTTTCCTCCAGCAAACCAGAGATGAAGCAAGTTACGCTCCTGCGATTCAGCCAACTGCCGATCGACCATCCCTCCTCTCTGCAGCCCGACCATCCATGCGGGCTGGGGATGCAGTGCGTGGGCCGCTTGCCAGGCCCTCTGGCCACTTGCTTGCCAGTCCAGTACTTGCGGATGCCGTTACTCGCCGATTCACTGGCAGCCCCCCCCCCTTCCTGCCTCATCGAACATTGGCAAATCGAAGAGCCGGTGCTGGACGGCCAGTCTGGCGCGATACGGTTCCGCCAGACTGAAAACATCCTGTTTGGCGTCGTTGAACTCAACGAAACGGACGAGCCGTTCCGCAACCAGCCATCTCCGCTGCGCGCCGCAACCGAGTTGGCCTACCGGCAGATTCTGGCGCTGCAGGCGGACACTGGAATGACCCGCTTGTGGCGGGTCTGGAACTACCTGCCCGACATTCACGGCGACGAAGCAGGACTGGAACGTTATCGTCAGTTCAATATCGGCCGGCATCAGGCTCTGGGTGAGTTCGGCATCCCGGTCGACCGTAGCCCCGCTGCCAGTGCCCTGGGGGTCAGGGAAGGGGGGCTGTCAATCGCATTTCTCGCCGGATGCGAAACGCCGGGGTATATCGAAAACCCCAGACAGATCAGCGCCTTCGCCTACCCGCAACAATACGGCCCCCGAAGCCCGGCGTTCACTCGGGCCACCACCATAGCCATCGGCAGCGAGCAATGGCTGTTTGTCTCTGGCACGGCCAGCATTGTCGGACATGAAACCCGACACCCAGGCGACGTAGTGGCCCAAACCCAAGAAACCATGGCCAATCTGGCCGCCTTGCTTGATCAGGCCAACCGGCAACAGCCTGCGGCCCACTGGCGATTGGACGGGCTGATTTACCGGGTGTACCTGCGTCATGCAAGCGATTATCCAACGGTGAAGACCGTCCTGACCCACCTGCTGGGCTTGCCGATACAGGTCACCTATGTTCAGGCAGACATCTGCCGACGCGACCTGCTGGTCGAGATCGAGGCACTGGCACGCCTACCGTCAACTCAGCCGGGCTGAGGCGATGCGCCTGAAAATTGCTTGCCTGCCAATCTGTGTCCTTTGCATGCCGGAGGCCATGGCTTCCGATCAGCCTGCCCGCTGGGAAGCTGGTGTCGGCGTCGCGGCAATGATCCTGCCCGCCTACCGTGGATCGGATACCCTGCACCGGCAGGTGTTACCGGTTCCGTACCTGCGCTACGAAGGGGATTTCATCAAGGCAGACCGGCATGGCGTACGGGGGGAATTGTTCGACAGCAAACGCTTGGAAATGAACCTGAGCGCGTCAGCGTCGCCGCCCGGCAAAAGCAGCGATGTCGTTGCCCGCATCGGAATGCCCGATTTGCAACCAATGGTCGAATTGGGAATCCAGGCCGATATCACGCTATGGGAGGGGGGCGGCAAGGTGCCATTCATCAAGCTCAGGCTACCGGTGCGGGAGGCCTTGACCCTGACATCCCCCTGGCGCAACGCCGGGACGGTGTTCACTCCGAACCTCAATGCCGACCTCCACGATGCAGGCGGTATGCCTGGCTGGACACTCGGACTGGTAGCCGGTCCGATCCTGGCCAGCCGGCGACAGAACACCTATTTTTACTCGGTCGCATCCGAGTACGCCACGGCCAGCCGCCCGGCCTACGATGCCCGCGGGGGATATGGTGGTTCACAATGGCTCATGTCGCTGTCGCGAAAGTTCACCAACAGCTGGGTTGGCGCCTTCGTCCGGTATGACACCTTGAAGGGCGCGGTTTTCGCAGACAGCCCGCTGGTACGGCAGGACCATTACGCCTCGGCGGGATTGGCCATCTGCTGGATCATCGGCCGATCCGGCCGGTTTTCCGATCCGCAGCAGTGATCCCTGGCAGCCGTCCCGCGCTGACCGTCAGCCCGTGACGGGCGGTGCAAACAGCCGCTCCCGCGGCGCGTAAGCGATCAGGACCTCAAACCGTCCTGCCTCCTGGTCGTCCACCAAGGCACGTGCGTTGACCTGCACCAGCAACGG
>CAZBWH010000020.1:22183-43178 GCA_964495595.1 uncultured Burkholderiales bacterium
CTGTCGGCAATGAAGATGGAACGCCACATCAGTATCCGGCAACACAGGCTGTTTGAACCAGCAATTGCGTACCCCTGCAAGCACGCCGACCGAGTCATCAGACAAGGTGCCGACATAAGGGTCGCCACGCAGCAGTCCTGCACCAGCCAGCTGTGCCGTCGCCTCGATTAGTAGAACCCCAGGCACAATCGGCATACCCGGAAAATGGCCTTCAATGATCGGATTGTCGAACGACCATCGGGCAATGCCGCGATATTCATGTGCATTGTTGATCACCAGATGGAGCGCCGCGGCAATGGCCCCCCGGTGCGGGATCAACTGCTCGATATCCTGCCGCTCAAGCGTGATCGGGTAGCTGTAGTCAGGATAGGTGCTCAACCAGGATACCTGCGCGCCACCAGCGAGGCGTTGCTGCCCCCGAAGGCAAATGAATTGGACATGACCGCTTCGACTGTCACCGGATGTCTGCCGACCAGCGGAATGAAATCGAGGTCGCAACGCGGATCGGGTACTTCCAGTGTCGCAGTGGGGGGGAGCGCGCCCTTTTCAATGGCCATGACGCTGAGCAGAAATTCCAAGATGCCGCTGGCGCCGATCAGGTGGCCATGCATCGACTTGGTCGAACTGACCGCCAGGCCAGACGCATCCCCGAATACAGCGCGAATCGACTGGGTTTCGATGACGTCGCCCATGTCGGTAGCCGTGCCATGCGCATTGAGATACTGAATCTGCCCGGGTTGCAAGCCGGACTGCTGCAGCGCTTGCTGCATCGCCCTGACTTGCTGCGCCGAAGAAGGTGCAGTCAGATGATCGGCGTCGCTGGTGCTGCCGAATCCGCACACCTCGGCCCGGGCCTGCTGGCCACGAGCCTGGGCACGCGACTCACTTTCCAGCACCAGTGCCGCTGCGCCTTCACCCAGGACAAAACCGTTACGGTCAGCCGAGAATGGCCGGCAACTACGTGATGGGTCAGCCAGATGCGGCTTCGCCATGACCCGCAAGGCATTCCAGGCCAGCATTGCGCCCGGAGTCAGCATCGCCTCGGTCCCCACCACCACGGCCGCATCCAGATATCCGTCACGGATGGCACGAAAAGCTTCACCGATAGCGACCGCCGATGAAGCACAGGCGACCGAATAGGTATTGCTCGACCCGTGCAGGCCATAACGCATTGACACCAGCGCCGCAGCAGCATTAGGCATCATCCGTGGCACTGACAGCGGGTGCATGACGGTCGGGTTGCGGCCCCGTTGAGAAGGGTCATGCAGCAGGGAATAGAACCGTTCATACTGGGAATCGACAGTCTGCGCGCCACCAAAGCCGATTCCGGCATACACGCCGATTCGATCGGCATCGACAGGCGGCTGATCGGTCATTGCAGCTTCAGTCATCGCCTGATGAGCCGCGATCAGGGCAAATTGCGTGGCCCGATCCAGTCCTGCATAACGACTTTCCAGCAAAGGGGCCGGATCGGCCGCTGCAGCCACCAGCATACCGGGGAGCCAGCGGGCGACCGGGTCGGGGGCGGCACCCACGACACAGGTGCCGGCAAGCGCTGCATCAAACGCCGCATGGCGTTCGCTACCCAGCGGGCAGATGGTGCCCATGCCGGTAATCAGGACACGCGTTGCCACTCAGCGCCCCGGCTCAAGATCCAGTGCCGGCAGTGCTCCATGATGATGGGCGCGAACCTGGGTTTCGATATCGGCCAGCATGTCGGCAAAGCTCATTCCCAGGTAACGCATGGGATCGTTGAGCTGAAATCCGCAACGGTCTTCAATTTCAAACAGCATTTCAACCATGTCGAGAGAATCAAGGCCGAGGGCGGCAACCTGAAGATCGGGTTGATTGAACAGGGAAAGGTCGATACCTTTGGTAGCGACCAGATAGTTAATGACGAGTTGTTGTAGCATGAGCGTATTCTTGATACATGATTTCACTGCATAAAATCTGATTATACCCTAGAATCCGGCCATTTCGGCCCCGGAAATTCGGGGCGAACGCGCTGTCAGCAGGTATTGTCGATTTGAGCCGTCTACCCCGTGTCTGTCAACTGATCCTGTTTTATGCCCTGCTCGCCTGGCTGGGCTCAATGCTGCTCATTGCCACGCTGGCGGCACTGCCATTGCTGCTGGTTCCGGCATCGATTCGCCAGCCGGTGGTGCAACTTGGCATTGGTTCAATCTGCAGGATATTTCTGGCTGGCAGCTCAGCCTGTGGATTGATGCGGCTGGATCTTGCTGCACTGGATTCACTCAAGTACCGGCAAAAGCTGCTGCTGACGCCCAACCACCCGAGCCTGATCGATGCCTTTCTGATCCTATCCCGGATTCCGCACGCGATCTGCCTGATGAAAGCCAGCATCAGCATGAACCTGTTTCTAGGTATTGGCGCACGTCTGGCCGGCTATGTCTCGAACCGGCATCCAGACCAGATGTTTCGATCTGCCATCAGTGTGGTTCAGCAAGGAGGGCTGCTACTGGTGTTTCCTGAAGGCACGCGCACGACCCGGCAACCCGTCAATCCCCTGCAGGGCGCGGCCGCACTGATTGCCAAACACGCCCACGCTCCGTTGCAAACGATCCTGCTCACCACCAACTCTGCCTATCTGAGCAAAGGCTGGCCGCTGCTGCGTCCTCCTGCCTTTCCGTTGATTTACCGTGCCTGCCTCGGCCCCCTGATCGAGCCGGCAACTGCCGTGACATCGACGACCGATGGCATGCAGCAGGTTTTCGAACGAGGCATGTCACAGTCGATCGACCCTGATCTGTCCATTTAGCATTGCCGATGTATGCGCGCCGTTGATTACGCCATTGTCATGACTTGACCATATTGCAGCCGATGGGCTACCCTCTGGCCAGTTTGTCACTCGTCTGGCCGTTACTTACCCGCCGGATTGCACTCTGCCCCGGACCATCGCCCGCCCGAACTGACCGTTTTGCATTCATGCCGCTGCCCTCTTCCACTCATCTGGTGCTGATTCCGAGCTACAACCCTGGCCCGAAGGTATTCGAGGCCGTGCAGGCAGCACGGCAGTACTGGAATCCGGTCTGGGTGGTGGTCGACGGCAGCACCGATGGCACGACTGAACCGCTTCAGCAGCTGGCACAACAGGATGCCGGGCTGCGGATACTGGTCCTGCCGAACAACCAGGGCAAGGGCGCAGCGGTGTTGTCCGGCCTGGATGAAGCGGCCAGGCAAGGCTTCAGCCACGTGCTTTGCATGGACTCGGATGGCCAGCACCCTGCTGCGCTGATTCCTGAATTCATGGCCTGCTCGCAGGCCCGCCCGGCATCAATGGTGCTGGGTGTGCCGGTGTTCGATGCCAGTGCCCCGGCGCTGCGCGTGAAAGGCCGCAAAATTTCCAACTGGTGGGCCAATCTCGAAACGCTGTGGATGGGGATCGGTGATTCCTTGTTTGGCTTCAGGGTATATCCGGTCGCACCGCTACGAAACATCATGCACCGCCAGCGCTGGATGCGCCGCTTCGACTTTGACCCTGAAGCAGTGGTTCGCTTGTGCTGGCACGGGGTTTGGCCGGTCAATCTGCCTTCCCCGGTTCGCTACTTCCGTGCTGACGAAGGTGGCGTCTCCCATTTCAATTACTGGCGCGACAATCGCTTGCTGACCTGGATGCATATCAGGCTGATGACCGGTTTCGTGCTGCGTCTGCCGCTGCTGGCATTCCGGCGACTGACTACCCCAGACAAAGGCCCATCCCGATGACCGACTCCTCGCGTACCACTGAACCGGCCCGTACGCCACATCGCCCGCTGACCGATTATTACCCGGACGAGCCGGCGCGCGCCGGCTTTGTCAGGGAGATGTTTGACAGTACGGCAGCCGATTACGACCGGATGGAGCGCATTCTCAGCTTCGGCACCGGAAAGTGGTATCGCGGCCAGGCGCTGCAGCGTGCGGGGTTGAAACCCGGGATGCGTATCCTGGATGTCGGAGTGGGCACCGGCCTGGTTGCCAGCGAAGCGGCCAGGATCGTGGGTCGCCCGGAGCTGGTATCCGGCGTCGACCCGAGTAGCAGCATGATGGAAACCGCCCGGGTTCCAGCCGGTGTCCAGCTGGTCAACGGCACTGCCGAGTCAATTCCGTTCCCCGATGCACAGTTCGATTTTCTGAGCATGGGATATGCGCTGCGCCACATCGGGGACCTGCGGCAGGCTTTTCGCGAATTCCACCGGGTGCTCAAGCCGGGTGGCAAACTCTGCCTGCTGGAAATCACTTGCCCGGAGACGCGCTGGGGCAAGTTGCTGCTCAAGCTGTACATGAAAGGCTGGGTACCCATGCTGGCGCCATTTATCGGTGATCGACACAACACGGCCAAGCTGTGGCGTTATTACTGGGACACCATTGAGGCGTGCCTGCCGCCAGCGCAGATCGTTGCCGAACTCGAAGCCGCTGGTTTCAAGGGTGCACGACGCTATATCGATGTACGCAGCATGAGCATATTTGCCGAATTTCAGGCGGAGAAAGGCTGAGCTCGCATGTCTGGTCCGGCAATGATCGGCCACCTGGTGCTGGAAAAACTGGCGCACAGACCCTTGCCCCGCATTCCGGAATCCGAGCTGATCATGCAGGCAGAGCACCAGGTTGCAGCGTTTGCCGACAGCGGACGTGACCAGGGAATGCTGGCTTACCTGTACCTGTTTCATGCCGTCATGGCCCTGCCGGTCATCCGGCCCGGCGACACCGTACTTGATCTGGCCTGCGGTCCGGCAAACCAGCTGATGCAGATTGCACGGCTGAATCCGGATGCCCGATTCATCGGCATCGATGCCTCCCGCTCAATGCTGACAGCGGCACGCGCTGCCATTGACCACGACCCGCCGGGCAATATTGACCTGCGGCAGGCCGACATGACGTTTCTGGAGGGATTTTCCCCTCACTCGGTCGATAGCGTCCTGTGCACCATGTCACTGCATCATCTTGCGGATCCTCCCGCGCTCATTCGCTGTCTTGGGCAGATCCGCCGGGTACTCAAGCCCGGTGGCGGGCTGTATCTGGCCGATTTTGGCCGCCTCAAGCGCCGGTCGACCCAGCGGTATTTTGCCTACGACCGCCAATCCAGTCAGTCGGAACAGTTCACGGCTGATTTCCTGCAGTCCATGCAAGCGGCCTTCAGTCTGCAAGAGCTCCACGAAGCCGTTACGGCCAATGGACTGTCAGCAAGCTGTTACAGCACGGCGATGGCACCATTTATGGTCGTGATGCGCAGTTCAGCGCGGCGTACCTGTGAGGCATCCGTCAAACAGCGGGCACGGCAGGCGTTCGCAGCACTGACCCCACGGCAGCAGCGCGACATCGACAATCTGGTTCGCTGGTTTGCCCTGGGTGGACTCAGGCTGCCGTTTGCATTGGCCTGATCCGGGCAGCGGTTACAACATACCACCGTTTACCGAGACAATCTGCCCGGTAATGTAGGCCGCATCGTCAGATGCCAGAAAACTGACCAGTGCGGCCACTTCTTCCGGCCTACCGGCCCGTTTGACTGGCACCAGACGGTGGATGGTGTCGATATCGAAGACGAATTCTGTCATGCCCGATTCGATGATTCCCGGTGCCACCGCGTTCACGGTGATTCCGCGGCTGGCCAGCTCCAGTGACAGCGCCTTGGTGGCGGAATTCAAGGCCCCCTTGGCTGCAGCATAGTTGGTCTGGCCGCGATTGCCGGCCAACGCAGCCACCGAGCTGATGTTGATGATTCGGCCCCAACGGGTGCGGATCATCGGCATGGTCAGCGGCTGGGTGACATGAAAAAACCCGTTCAATGAAACATTGATAACCGAATGCCACTGTTCGGGGCGCATGCCCGGAAACACGGCGTCGTCATGAATGCCGGCGTTGTTGACCAGAACCTGGATCGGGCCGGACTCCAGCAGGGTGGCCAATGCGGAGGCCGTACCGGCAGCATCGGCCACGTCGAAACAGATGGCTGAAGCCGAATGGCCGGCGGCTTGCAGTTCGGCAGCCAGCGCATCGGCCGCACACCGATTGCGATTGGCATGAACGATTACCTGCAAGCCGTCGGCAGCCAGCCGGCGGCAGATGGCTGCGCCAATGGCGCCACTGCCGCCGGTAACCAATGCTCGTTTCATGGGTTCATCCTCCCAGCGCTGCGGCGTTCAATACCACGCTCAGCCGCCCGTCGATCAAGGTTTGCCCGTCAGCAACCAGGGCAAAGGTGTAAAGCGCGGTACTGGCGGTGCCGGAAATCCGGTCAGCACGTACCAGCAGGGTTTCTACTGTCCCGTTCAGCGATGGGCTGATCCAGCGCACCTCACGGATGCTGGTCAGGTAGCCCAATGCAGCCGATGCCGCTGTATCGCTCGCCAGTAGCGCGCTGTGAACGGCCATCGCCTGGGCTGCCAGTTCGATTCCCGCCACCACACCGAGCCGCCCGGATTCGGCCAGCGGGTGGTCTGCCTGTCGATGGCAGGTACTGCGGCAGGTGATGTGCTGCTCGTCCCAGCTTGCGACGGAATCCAGCAGGCACATAGCTCCGGCATGCGGGATATGACGGACAATCCAGTCCCGGTCGATCATGGCTGCACCACCACGGCCAGGTTCAGCGGGTCGAGGTAATCCAGCACCACCCGCCCCGTCTGTTGCTGCCCCAATCGCTGCAACAACGGCAAGCTGCGGGCGGTGGGCACACTGCGGCGCAAGGATTCCAGTGTCGGGCAGGCCAGTTCATCGGCTGCGTCGGCAGTCAGCGACAGCGACAGGGCGGCCCGGCTGTTTGCCGTGCGTACCGGGCTGATGACCATTCCAAGGCCAAAGGCATACGGGATCGGGCGCAGCGAATACAGCGGCTCGGGGTAAGCGGTATCGAAGGCCACCAGCAAACACGGCGCTGCAGAGGCAAGGGCTTGTGCTGCGGCTTCCAGCAAGCCGGCGGCAAAGGTGGCATCGTAGGTACACAGACTGGTCGATGCAGCCGTGCAGCGCGTGCCAATGCTCCAGTAGCCCGCAGGCGCATTGTGTACCGAGTTGTGAAACCGGGTCGGTGAAATCATCCGTTCGGGCGAGGCCAGGGAATCGAGAATGGCATGACAGTTGTCACAATCGCCGCCGGTGGATGAAAACACATTGGCCAATACCGCCGGGTCGGCACCGGCGTCCCGAACGGCAGCCAGGCCGATGGCCATTGACAGCTTGACCGCATCGCCGGCCCGCCGCCGCTCGGCAGCAGGCAGCATTTCGGGGGCGGGCAACCGAACCTCCTCTGGCTGGTAACGCCGGTCGCCCCGCAGCATGGCAGCCGCCTGTGGCCAGTCGGCCATTGCCGGTCCGAGCAGGCCGATGCCTTCCAGGTAAATGGTGCACTGGCTCATGCGCCCTCCCGCGAAAAGACCAGGCTGCAATTGCTGCCGCCAAAGCCGAAGGAGTTACTCAGTACATGACGCAACGGCCGGTCGACCGATTCAAGCAGATAGGCACAGGGTAAATCCGGATCGAGCTGCCGGGTGCCCACTCCAGCGGGCAGCAAGCCGTGCTGCAGCGCCAGGGCACACATCACGGCCTCGACCCCGCCGGCGGCACCAAGGGTATGGCCGGTGTGCCCCTTGGTCGAGCTACAGGGCACCTCTTGGCCGAATACGGCCGTGACGGCGGCATGTTCGACTGCGTCATTGCTTGGCGTGGCCGTGCCATGCAGATTGATGTAATCGATCTGCTGCGGCTGCAGGCCGGCTGCGGCCAGTGCCGCGATCATCGCTCGCCGGGCGCCAGCGCCTTCCGGGTGCGGACTGGACATGTGATAGGCATCGCTGGTTTCCCCGGTGCCGGTCAGCAAGATGCCAGAGCCGGGCCGGGCCGGTTTTTCCAGCAGCGCAAAGCCGGCTGCCTCTCCGGCGGAAATGCCGCTGCGCCGGGCATCGAACGGTGCGCAAGGCTCGGAAGAAATCAGCTGCAGCGAGCCGAATCCGTACAGGGTTGTCAGGCACAGCGAATCGACTCCGCCGACGATCGCAGCGTCGATCAAGCCGATCGACATCATCCGCCGGGCTGCCGCGAAAACCTTGGCGCTGGATGAGCAGGCCGTTGAAATTACGGTAGCAGGCCCGCTGATGCCAAAATACTGACGGACAAAATCACCAACCGAAAAAGCATTGTGGGTCTCCCGGTAACGATGACTGAGCGGCAAACGCCCGGTCTGCGGATCGCGGTGGCGGTAAGCAACTTCCGAACTCAGGATGCCGGATGTGCTGGTTCCCATGAACACCCCGATCCGATGCGCCCCGTGCCGCGAAACGGATTCGGCTGCCCGCTCGGCAAACCCGTCCTGCTCAAGTCCCAGTTGCGCCAGCCGGTTGTTGCGGCAGTCAAATGCCTGCAGATCGCTGCGCAGCCGTACATCATCCAGGCCGGGGACTTCACCCAGGCACATTTCGTGGTCAAGCGTCTCCCAACGCTTGCGCACAATGCCGCTGCGACGCTCGCGCAAGGCCTGCAGGTGAACCGGATTACCGGCGCCCAAGGCGCTGGTCAGGGTAAAGGCACTCATCGAAAGGGCTTGCATCAGGTCACCCGGCAAATCAGCATCACATTGGCAAACGGAGTGCCACGACTCATCGGCAGCGCCTGCACGGCAAAACCCCGTGCCTGCAGAATCTGCAACCATTCGGCTAAAGGCCGGCAATAGGTGGGCGCAACCGGATGGCCCTGTAGCCTCGCCATCTGCCGATCCACCCATTGACTGAACCGGAAGCGCCAGCCTCCGGCCGCATCCCCCACCCGGGTGATGAACACGCCACTGCTCCCGAGCGCATCCCGAATACGGTCCAGCAGGCGATCCTGTTCGGCATGCGGAATGTAATGCAGGACATCGAGGATCGCCACGGCATCAATGTCCGCCATCACGGCCTGTCGCATGTCTCCTGCGACCAGCGACACCCGGTTGCCGAACAGCGGTTGCAGCGCTGCATTGCCGCAGGCCACCTCCCGCGCGACCAGTTCCACGCCCCGAAACCGCACCCCACGCGGCGGTGCATCTCCTTGCCACTGCCCTGCACTGGCCAGGGACTCGGCTGCCAGACACCAGGCAGCAAGCAATCCCCGGCCGCACCCCAGGTCGAGCACACTGGCGCCGTCATGCAGCACCCGCTGATCGAGCAGCGCAGCAAAGATCGGATCGCCCGACAGCTTGCCGCGCGCCCAGTAGTAGTCGCTCCGGCCCACCGACCGGTAAGGCTGGGTTGCCCGATCGAGCAGGCGTTGTTTCAGTCTGTTTTGCATGCTTGTTGCAAGGTTACGGTTACGAGCTGACGTGCGGCCACGTCGTCGAGCAGCCTGGGCAGGACATCGAGGACAACCGGTCGTCCCCTGGGGCCTGTGGCGGCATTGCCATCGTGCAGCAGCAAGATGGCGCCGGCTGACAAATCGCGCGCGAGTTTAGCATAAACCTGCTCGGGGTCCTTGACCCGGGTATCGAAACCTCGCCGGGTCCAGCACGCCAGCCGAAGGCCGGATTGTTGCAACACCGGATCCAGCAAGGGATTGCGCAGCCCGGCCATCGGCCGGTAGAACGCCGGCGGGCGGCCGGTGATCCGGCTCAGGGTCTGCTGCGCTTCACCGATCTCGCGCCGCCAGCCGGCGAGCCCGGATGCCGGGGTGAGCGGATGGTGCCTCTGGCCGTGGTTTTCGATCTCGTGCCCCTCGGCCACGATCTGCCGGCAAAGTGCCGGACAGGCCTGCGCACGGCTACCGATACAGAAAAAGGTGGCCCGGGCCTGGTATTGACGCAGGATGGCCAGTACCTGCGGTGTGACAAGCGGGTCGGGGCCATCGTCAAAAGTCAGGGCCACTTCGCGGCGGGCGACGGCACGGGCGGGCAGACGCACCAGATTGTCGCCAAGCAGTGTACTGCGCGGCCAGAGGCCGATCAGGGCAATACCGGCGTGCAAGGACAGTAATCCGGTCAACAGCCCGGGCCCACTGGCCGGAACAAACAGGTAGGTCGCAGCAGCGAGCGGGTGCAGGGCGATGGCCCACCGCAAGAACCGGGACGGTCGCCAGGCCATGCTTACCCCGCCTCCGGAAGTACCGGCAGCCAGCCGCGCTCCAGCCAGCGTTGCCACAGCAGCCGCCAGTAGGGCCAGCTGTGATCGCCTTCGATCTCGTCAACCTGAGCCGGAGGCAACAGGCTGGCTAGCATGCGCTGGCCCCGGATAAAACGATCGCCCTGCGCCAGCCCGACCCAGACAGGTAGCCGGTCAGCCTGGCTTGCCTGGCGGTACAGCCAGGACCACCAGATCCGCTCGAAAGCACCCGAATGCTGCCCTTGGCTCGCCCAGCGGGCCGGGCCGCCGGCGGCCTCGATCTCCCGCAAGACATCGCCGGTGCCGGGATAGGGAGCCAGCAGACACAGGCCGGCCACCTCGCCGGGGAAGGCAGCAGCGCAATGCAGCACGTTGAATGCCCCCAGTGAAATGCCGGCCAGCCAGACCGAACGGTAACCCTGGCCAAGTGCCGGCTGGATTACCTGCCGCTGCAATTCGGCTGCAGCGGTATGGGCCATCACCTGCTGATAGCACACATCGGCCAGCAACACATCCACGGCCAGCGAACGGCGCCGAACCTCGGCAATGAATCCCTCGGCTACCAGATCGTTCAACGACGCCTGGGCCGGTGGCAGCAGAACCACTAAATGATCGGCCTGCCGGCCTGGCAAAGGGTCAAGATAGCGGTGCATGGCGAGCAGGGCGGGCCAGCATGGCCGAGAACAGCAGTGCCAGAAAGGCACCGGTGGCAACCGTAGAGCCGATCGCTGCCAGCACGGGCACCCGTGACATGCCCAGCACACCGAAGCTGACCACGGTAGATACGTTGGCAATCAGCAGCGACACCTCAACCTGCCCGCTGCGGCTTGAGTCAGTGCTGGCAAGTGACACGGCAGACGGACGGGCTGCTCCACCCTGGTCGCGGCCCTGCTCCTCGATAACGGGCCAATCCGGTCTCGCTGTTTTGCCCGACTGGCCGCCAGGCGAACTGGCAATGAAAAACAACGCATAATTCGACCCGACCGCCACCACCAGCAGCAAGCCGACCAGATGCAGGATATTCAGCCTGATGCCCCCCAGCAACAGCAATGCGGCAGTCACGGCCACAGCGCAGGCCAGTGGCACGGCGATCTGCAACGCCGGCACCGGACGGCAGGTCGCGGCCAGCAACAGTACAATCGCCAGACACCCCAACCCGGCCAGCAGCAGCGCTTCATGCATGTAACGCTCGAACACCAGTGTGGTTTCCTCCAGCAGGTCAATGGCCACCACCTGGCTCAGCCCCGCCTGCCGCAAGGCCTGATCCACCTGCTCGACATTGATCAGGCCATCGGCGGCGGTTTCGCTGGCCCGCAACGGCATCAGCACCAGATAGTCGCTGGCGCGGCGGATCAGCATTGAATCCAGCAACACGGCCACCGAGGTACCTGCCAGAGCGCTGCGATCCAGTAACGGCGCACTGCGTGCGTGATCGACATCACGGAGAAAACCAGCCAGCTTGTCGCTGCGCAAGGGCAGGCCTGCCAGCGCGATCTGCAGCCGCTGGCCAAGCTCATCGGCGGCTGGCAGTGCTGCCTGCCGGGCCCGTTGGCTGGCCAGGCTGGGCAGCAGTTGCGCCGGAGAATGAAACCCGCCGATCCGTTGCTGATCCATCAACTGGCGCAGTACCACCGCAGCCCGTTCTGCCAGCACCAGTGCCAATTCCTGGTCCGGCGCAGTAAAGCTGGCTACGTAACGCATGTCAGCGCCCCCCAGGTCGGCCCGCAGGCTGGCGTCCAGCTCTCCCTGCGCCTTGGACACCGGGCTGAGCGCGGTCAGTTGCCGGTTCCACATATCGTCGTGCCGGGCCAGCAGCACCCCGACTGCCGCCAGTGCCAGTACGCCAACCAGCCAGCGCAGTCGCGACGCAGCGAGAAACACCTGCTGCAGCCGGGCGCCGGTCTGCCGCAAATCACGCACACCTGTGCGGGCCCCTGTCAGGCCGGGCAGTACAAAGCGGGTGGTCAATACCGCAGCAATCAGGCCGGAAATTGAATACAGGCCGATCTGCGACAGGCCGGGAAAACTGGAACACAAGAGCGCAGCGAAACCGGTAATCGAGGTCATGACCCCCAGCCGGATGGTGCGCCAGAACGCTGTCTGGTCGCCGTCGCCCCGTTGCAGGAAATAGTAAATCGAATAATCAACGGCTTCACCGATCAACGTCGTACCAAAGCCGAGCGTCAAGCCATGGACATGGCCAAAACCGAGGCTGACACAGGCAATCCCGGCCACGGCCCCTGTCGCCACCGGCAGCAGTCCGAGCAGCAACAGTGGCAGCGAGCGGTAGATCAGCAGCAGCAAGCTGACCACCAGCAGCGTGCCCAGCAAGGCCAGTCGCCCGACTTCGCCCTCGATCGTATCGCGGGAAGCCACGGCCATGACGCTGGTGCCGCTCATTATCAGCCGGATGTCCGGACTCTGGCGCTGCAGGGAGGCAAACCGCTGCTGAATGTCGGCCAGCGCAGCCGCCTGCGCATCGGTGTCCAGTCCCGACTCGCGGATCTGCAACATCAATACCGCCCGGCGAGCATCGCGTGATACCCATACATCGTGTTCGCTACGCGGCCTGGCCTCGCCAATGAACTGCTCAAGCATCAGCAGGCTCTCTCCGGTCGGATCGCGTGGCAAAGCTCTTTTTACCAGCAGGCCGCCATCGCCAGAGAGCGCATCCAGGCTGGTCTGGATCGCTGCCCGCAAGCCGGCGCTGCTGAACCGGTCGTGGTCGACCGCCGGGCTGAGCAAATAGCGCTGCTCGAAAAAATAGCGCAGGTCATTACCCTGGCTCTCTGCGCCACCATTTTGCACCGAGGAAAATCGCGGGCTTTGAGCCAGGGCTGCAGCCAGTTCGCGGGACAGCCGAGCCCGCTCGGCCGCCCCGCCCCCCTCGATGCCCAGCAATACCAGCCGGGCAATGGCGCCATCGCGCAGCTGGTCCAGCAACATCTGCTGACGCGGAGTGGGCGCCTTGGGCATGAATGCAGACAGATCGGCGACGAACTGGGTTCGGGCAATCACCGCTGCGCACAACGCCATGACCACCAGCCAGACTGCCAGCGCAAGCCGCGACGAGAACGCCGGCTTCATTTGAGATCGGCCCCCTGGATGACCATCTCTGAGCGATCGCCATCGGCCTGCTGGAATTCAATCGTCCTGACCGCTGCCTGTACGCCACCGATACGGATCTGACTGATGATTTGCGCCATGCGTGGCTGCGTGGGCGTGAGCACCAGTTGCCAATTCGCAGCCTGTCCGGTCAGTGACAACGAATAGAAGCGCTCCAGCGCCGAACGTTCGCCAGCGAGCGTGGCACGAATACTCTCGACGAACGCGGCCACTTCAGGGCGTTCGGACAGCGAAACCGTCATCCGGCGGCCGTTGCTGCGCTCGACCAGCAATCGGTCGCCTTCCAGCGTCAGCGATTCAGGCCTGGGCTTGACGGTGCGCTTTTCCAGCCGGTCCGGCGCGGTGAATGACAACTCGCCTGAAGACTCCAGCGGCTGATCCAGCATGGCGAGGTATTTTTTCTCCACAAACGTAGCCTTGCCGGATTTTTGCTGGCCAAGCAATTGCATCAGCTCGGGCACGGTCCAGCCTGCAGCCTGGGCCAGCGCGCAAGGGCCCAGCAGCAGGCAGGCAAGCAGGGCAAATCGGTACGGATTGGGCATGATCGGTCTCAGTCAGTGTTCCAGAAGTTAAAAAAGTTGAACCAATTGTAGGGATACAGCCGGCAGTGCCTTTCCAGCGCTGCAACGTAACAGGCGAGCAATGCTGCTACCGTATCCTCGCGGTTGGCCGCAGCCGGAGGATCAAGTCGCTCGAAATGCACCTGGTAGCGATTGCCACCCAGATAGATTCCGGCCATGAAATACACCGGCCGACGCAGCATCACCGCCATGCGGAACGGGCCGGTCGGAAACCGGGCGGGCGATCCCAGAAAGGGCATAGCCAGGTACTGATCCGGGCCGGAGGCACGGTCGGCCAGCACACCCACCATTGACCCCTGATCCAGCGTCCGATGCACGGCCAGCATGGCATCCAGCGTCCCCAACGCAATAATATCCTGTCTGGCCAGAGGGTTGATGGCTGCCAAGGCCTCGTTGATCTGCCTGGCATTCTCGGGGTACATCGCCATGCTCATATGCAGCCCCGGCCGCTGCCGGGCCAGCGCACGCAATACTTCGAAGCTGCCCAGATGAGCACCAAACATCAGTAACCCACCGCCGTCGTCGTACTCGGCATGCAAGGGCCCGGCGCCGACATGCGTGATATCGAAGCGGTCAAACTGGTCATTCAACAGGTAAACCCGATCATGCACCGTCGTGGCAAATGCCAGGATATGCCGGTAACACTCCCATCCGTGTGCCGGACGGCCCAGGCAACGGGCAAGGTACTCGCGGGATGCCCGTCGCGCGGCACCGCCAAACACCAGGAAATACAACGCAATGCCGTACAGCACCAGCCGGGAGCCGCTCCGCCCGAGCCGCAGCGACAACCAGGACATGACTGCCAGCCAGAACGCATTGCCCCGCTCCCGGGCCTGCATCCATTGCGGCTGACCACCCGACGGGCCGGTAGACCGTTCCGTCATGCCCCGGTCGCCGCCTGCCGGATCAGGAAACGACCATCTGCCACCTTGCGGTCGGCACAGCGGATCTCGAAGCCAGCCAGCCCGCTGTCGATGGCATACACCAGTTGCAGCGCCTCACCCGGCCCGACCGGGCTGTAGAATTTGGCCACACGGATACCGCTCAGCCGCAGGCCGGTATCGCTTTCGATGGCCAGCAGGGCACGGTCGAGCAACAGTACGCCAGGAACGATCGGCCGGCCAGGAAAATGGCCGGCAAAGGCAGGATGGTCAGCGGCAATCAGCAAGGGCAGTACGGGCATGGTCAGGTTCGGTCGGGCAGATAGGTATTGATCAGTCGTTGCAATGCCGCAGCCTGGATCTTGCCGTTGCCATCGCGCGGCAAATGATCCACCAGCAGCAGCGGCCTGGGCAGGAACACGGGGTCCAGATGCTCGCGCAATCCCGCCAGGATCTCGGATCGCTGGCAACCCGGTGCGACGACAAACGCAGCCAGCCGGCCGGCCTGCGCCGGGTTACCATGTGATGGCAGAAAAAACACCCCATCTTTCACACCGGGCAGGCCGGACAATACCCCGTTCAGAAAAGCCAGCGAGCTGCGCTTGCCAGCGACGTTGACCAGGCCCGCCTTGCGGTCGATCAGTCTGAATCGGGTAGATGACAGCAGTTCGACACGGTCGTTCAGGACTTGCGGCATGTCGCCGCCACACGCCCAGATTTCGCCCGTTCCGTCTGGTTCGAGATACCTACCGGGCAGCGTCTCCCAGATCGCATCAATGACCGGTTGCCGGGTTGCCAGTTGCCCGGTTTCAGTTGAGCCGTAGATTTCCAGCACCGGGCAGCCCCCCTGCCGGCCAGCCTGCCTTGCCAACTGCTCGCCAAGGGGGGCCGTGGCCGAGACGATCGCCGCCAGCGGTGGCAAGGCCACGCCTGACTCGATCAGATGGCGCAAATGATACGGTGTGATCACCAGCAGTCGAGGTTCTGGCAGCGCCTGCAGGCACCTCACCACGTCTGCCGGAAAAAACGGCACCTCCGGCGACAGGCATCCTCCCCCGAGAATGGGCAGCAACACACCGGATTCGAGTCCGTACATATGCCGGATCGGTGACGTCCCCACCACCGAACACGGGCCACCTGCCACCTGCCACACCCGCCCGGCGCCTGCCGCAATACTGCGGCACACCGCCCCGAACGATTTGTAATGCGCCACCGGCCGGCCGGTGGAGCCAGACGTATACACGCAGGCAATCTGCTGCCCGGCGGGAATCAACGGTACGGCCGCCTCCACTTGCGCCAGCCCGGCGAGGCTGTCATTGACCCTCAGCCAGTCCAGGTGCGGCAAAGGCGAGCAGGTCTGGTCGCCCAGCACCAGCAGGCCGGGATGTTCATCGGCAACAGTGGCCAGATGTTCGGAAGCTGCCGAGTTGGGCAAGACGGTCAGGCACCCTTGCCGGATCGCTGCAAACAGGCTGACCGCAAAAGCATAGCGATTGGTACACAAGTTCAGCACCCTGCCGCCGGCAGGCAGTTGTTCAGCCAGGTGCAATACCTGCGCCAGAAAACGGGGTCGGCTGATTGCCTCACCATGATAAATCGCCAGCGGGATAGCGGAATCGACAGCAGGGAGCAGCGGAAGCAAGGTCATCGCAAAAAAGGCAGATCAGTAGCAGCAGGCGGGCTGGTCACTCGATGCAGTCGCGCTTTTGTGAATACTGACGGTATGAACGCACCGTCTGGGCAATGCTGAAATGTGGCCGGCCAGGCAAGGCTCGCAGGCGGATCAGGTATTCACCGAGGAACATCAGCCCCACCGAAACCGGGGTTGCCACTGCGGCAAACCAGGACCAGACATCCAGCCTGGCGGCAAAGAACAACATCACCGACAGCAATGCACAACTGATGAAATACACCGTCCAGGCCAGCGTCACCTGCCAGGTGTAGCGCAGGTAATCGGCATCGAGCGGCTGTGCGATCGCCACCAGCGCAATCCGTGAGCACAAAGCGGATTCATGTGAGCCGAGGGTCAGGCCGAACATCGCCGCCAGCGCAGCCATGGTTCCGGCATGCTGGATGAAGTACAGCCACGCCGCATGGCCGACCAGCAGGTCGATACGCCAGCCGATCAGCGCAAACACCGCCAGACAAGCCACCGTCGCGGGGTAGCGGAACGGCGAACGCCAACAGGCAGCCAGCAGGCCCAGCGCAATCGGGATCGCACCGGCCAGCACGGCAAACAAGGGGGGATTGCGTGAAGAGGTGGCGAGAAAGCCCAGGTAGATGTAAACCACGCCCCCCCCGCCCAACAAGCTCCAGCGCAGTGTGCGCCACATGGGCGTCACTGGATCCGGTGCTCGCGGATGTAGGCGGCGAGCGCACGCAGCGAGGCAAAAATGCGGAAATTATCGTCGCTGTCGGCTTTCATCTGGACGCCGTATTGCTTGGACAGCACCAGCGCGATCTCCAGAATGTCGATTGAATCGAGTCCCAGCGGATCGCCATACAAGGGGTCTTCCGGCTGGATCGATTCCGGGGTGATATCCAGGTTCAATGCCGTTACGATCAATCCGGCAATCTCGCGTTCGAGCGACACATCCGGTTCAGACACACTGGTAACCACTTGTTCCATAAACCTGCACCGTATCAATGGCGCCCGCCACGCCAGCCGGGGAGCAAGCGGTCAGGTCACCCTGTTTGCAATAAAAAACAAGCATTCTAGTATAACATCGCAATCATGCCAAACAAATGCAAAAGCGAATGAAATGCCGGAAGCCATCAAGACCATCAGCATAATAGCGATCATGCGCAGCCAGTTCTGGTTCAAGGCATTGGGCACCACCGGCTACACGGCCCTGTTTTTTTCTGCCTATCTCCATCTGCTCAACCATCCGTACTTCACGGTGACCACCCTGCCCGCTACCTGGCTGGACCGGGCAATCGGCATCGAGCCTGCGGCCCTGCCGGTTTATCTGTCTCTCTGGTGTTATGTCTCGCTGGCGCCGCTGTTGATGCTGACCCGGAAGGAAATCATCGACTACGGAATCCGGATGGCGCTGCCGTGTGCCGGCGGGCTGCTGGTATTCCTGTTCTGGCCGACAGCGGTGCCGCCTGCCGAGATCGATTGGGCCCGCTATCCAGGCATGGCATTTCTGAAAGGAGTCGATGCGGCGGGCAATGCGTGCCCTTCCCTGCATGTCGCAACGGCAGTGTTCACCGCTGTCTGGCTGCATGTCCGACTGCAATGGATCGGGCTGGGCGTTGGCTGGCGGGCGGTCAATCTGCTCTGGTGCCTAGCCATCGCCTATTCCACGTTGGCAACCCGCCAGCATGTCGCGCTGGATGTCGCGGCCGGGATAGGCTGGGGGCTTGTCGCGGCATGGCTGACCCATCTGGCGGATCACGCCCGCAACCAGCCAAACCTGAACGCCACGCAGTTGGCGCCTGCCTGAGTCCGCCCACCCCGCAGCAGGGCAGACGACTTTCAGACAGCGCGCCCTTGCTCAGGTGAACGATTCGCCCTTGGCCGCCTTGTCCAGCAACAATTTGGGCGGGTTGAAGCGTGCACCGTAGCGTTTTGCCAGCACCTTGGCACGTTCAACGAACTGCGCCACGCCATACTGGTTGATGTACTGGATTGCACCACCCGACCATGGCGCAAAACCCAGGCCGAAGATCGAACCGATATTGGCATCACGCACCGACTCCAGCACGCCTTCTTCAAAGCAGCGCACGGTTTCGATCGCCTGGATGAACAACAGCCGGTCACGCATGTCGCGGAACTGGATCTGCTTGTCACGCTTGACGTAATGCTCGGCCAAGCCCGACCACAGCTGCTTTTTGCCACCCGCCGGGTAATCGTAGAAACCGGCACCCGCGGCCTTGCCCGCACGCTGGTACTCGCCCAGCATCTGGTCGATCACGACTTCGGCCGGATGCGCCTGCCATGGCTTGCCTTCGGCTTCGAAGTCGGCACGGCTCTGGTCGCGGATGTGCTGGCACAGGCTGAGGCTGACTTCATCGGTGACTGCCAGCGGGCCCACCGGCATGCCGGCCTTGGCCGCCGCCATTTCGATACCCCACGGGTAGACGCCCTCGCCGAGCATGGCGATGCCTTCGTTGACGTAGGTGCCGAACACGCGGCTGGTAAAGAAACCACGGCTGTCGTTGACGACGATTGGCGTTTTACCGATCTGCAGCACGTAGTCGAACGCACGCGCCAGGGTTTCCGGCGTGGTGTCCTTGCCCTTGATGATTTCCACCAGCTCCATCTTGTCGACCGGCGAGAAGAAATGCAGGCCGATGAAATTGGCAGGGTTGGCCGATGCCTGTGCCAGGCCGGTAATCGGCAGTGTTGAGGTGTTGGATGCCACCACCGCATTCGGCGCCAGATATTTCTCTGCCTCTTGCGTGACCTTGGCTTTCAGCTCGCGGTTTTCGAATACCGCTTCGATCACCAGATCGCAACCGGCAAAATCGGCAGCGTCGGTGGTCGCGTGGATCAGGCTCAAGGTCTCGTCGGCCTTGCTCTGGCTCATCTGGCCACGGCTGGCTTTTTTATCCAGCAGTTTTTTGCTGTAGGCCTTGCCCTTGTCGGCCGCTTCCTGCGATACGTCTTTCAGCACCACCGGAATACCCTTGCTGGCGGTGGCCCAGGCAATGCCGGCGCCCATCATGCCGGCACCGATTACGGCCACCTTGCTGACTTTGGACCTGGCGATATCTTTCGGACGGCTGCCGCCAGCCTTGATTTCATTCAGCTGAAACCAGAAGCTGCCGATCATGTTCTTGGCGATCTGGCCGGTTGCCAGTTTGACGAAATAGCGCGACTCGATGCGGCTGGCGGTATCGAAATCCACCTGTGCGCCTTCCACCGCTGCGGACATGATCGCTTCCGGCGCCGGATAACAGCCGCTGGTTTTGGCACGCAGCATCGCCGGGGCAATCGCCAGCATCTGCGCCACTTTGGGCGAGCTGGGCGTGCCCCCCGGCATTTTGTAGCCGTCGGCATCCCACGGCTGTTTGGCGTTGGGGTTGGCGAGAATCCACTCACGTGCCTTGGCCAGCATCTCTTCCGGGGTATCCGCCAGCTCGTGAATCAGGCCGGCTTCCAGTGCCGCTTGCGGGCGTACGCGTTTGCCTTCCATCAGGAACGGGAACGCCGCCTGCAAACCGAGCAGGCGCACCAGACGGGTCACCCCGCCGCCGCCAGGCAACAGGCCGAGCGTCACTTCCGGCAGGCCAAGCTGAATCTTGCTGTTGCTCAGGCTGATACGACGTTGGCAGGCCAGTGCAATTTCAAAACCACCGCCGAGTGCCGCGCCATTGATAGCAGCGACTACCGGCTTGCCGAGTTTTTCCAGCCGACGCAGTTGGCCCTTGATGGTTTCCACCATCTGGAAAAACGCTTCGGCATGTTCCGGCTGTGCCTGCACCAATTCGTTCAGGTCACCACCGGCAAAGAAGGTGGATTTGCCCGAAGTCAGAATCACGCCGGCTATGTCGGCTTTTTCTGCTTCCAGGCGGTTGATCGTTTCGCCCATCGCCTCGCGATAGGCGGCATTCATGGTGTTGGCCGACTGGCCCGGCATGTCGATGGTCAGGGTGACGATCTTGTCGGCGTCGATCTGGTATTGAATGGCGTTAGTCATGATCAGTTCTCCCCGGCTCACACGCGCTCGATAATGGTGGCAATACCCATGCCGCCCCCAACACACAGGGTGGCCATGCCGCGTTTGAGTTGCCGGCGTTCCAGCTCGTCCAGCAGCGTGCCGAGAATCATTGCGCCGGTTGCACCCAGCGGGTGGCCCATGGCGATGGCGCCGCCGTTGACATTGACCTTTTCCGCCGGAATATTCAGCTCTTTCATGAAACGCAGCACCACCGAGGCAAACGCCTCGTTGACTTCGTACAGGTCGATATCTTCCGGCTTCAGATGCACCTTGGCCAATGCCTTTCTGGCCGCCGGGCCCGGGCCGGTGAGCATGATGGTCGGTTCAGTGCCGGCCAGCGCCACCGACACGATACGCGCACGCGGCCTGAGGCCGAGTTCGTTGCCCTTCTGTTCCGAGCCGATCAGCACCAGTGCCGCACCATCGACGATGCCGGAGGCGTTGCCGGCGTGATGCACATGATGGATGCGCTCGACCATCGGGTATTTCATCAGCGCCACCGCATCAAAGCCCATCTGCCCCATCATTTCGAATGACGGGTTGAGCCTGGCCAGGGTTTCCAGTGTCGTGCCGGGTTTGATGAATTCGTCTTCGGCCAGAATGGTCAGGCCGTTCTGATCGCACACCGGGATGACCGATTTGCTGAAATGGCCGGCAGCCCGCGCCGCTGCGGCCTTGGCTTG
>CAZBWH010000021.1:0-17313 GCA_964495595.1 uncultured Burkholderiales bacterium
AAATCTGTCCTCGTTTTCCCACTCGGCTCGCTACGATCGCTCAAGTCCGACAGGCAGCCAGTCATTTCATTGAGCAAAATCCCTCTCCTCTCGCCAGTTCGGCCAAATATGCTCGACGCCCGCACAACACATCATTCCTGCTATTCTCGCTGAAGCCAACCCAGCCAGCAAACGATCCCATGAACGACCACGATTTCCACCACGCACCGGATCGCCGCCATGGTGGCAGCATCAAGTGGGACCGCTACGCCGGCCAGGATATTCTGCCGATGTGGGTTGCCGACATGGATTTCGCGGCCCCGCCGGCCATTCGCGAGGCACTGATCCGGCACATCAGCCACGGCGATCTGGGCTATGGCCATCCTCCATCGAACCTGGCAGGCGAAGTGATCGACTTTCTTGCCGAGGTTCACGGCTGGCATGTCGATCCTGACTGGATCATCTGGCTCCCGGGGCTGGTAAGCGGGCTGAATCTGGCTTGCCACGCATTTGGCGAAAGCGGCGTCATCACCCAGACACCTGTCTATCCGCCTTTCCTATCGGCGCCCGGTCACGCCGGCACGTCGCTCACCACGGTACCGCTACTCGACCGTGACACGGGCTGGAGCATCGACCATTCACGGTTGGCTACTGCAGCAAAGCCGAATCAATTATTGCTGCTGTGCAATCCGCACAACCCCGTCGGCTCAAGCTACAGCGCAGCGGATCTGGCGCAACTGGCTGATATGGCCAGACATCACGACATGATTGTCTGTGCTGACGAAATCCATGCCGACCTGCTGCTGGATCGCCAGACTCGCCACATTCCCTTTGCCAGCCAGAATGCTGACGCAGCAGCGCGCACCGTCACCCTGATGTCGCCGAGCAAGACATTCAACATTCCGGGATTGGGCGGCGCGTTTGCCATCGCCGCCAACAGCAGGCTCCGACACCGGCTGCAACAACAGATGGCCGGCATCGTGCCTCATCCAAACCGGCTGGCGTGGATTGCCATGCAGGCCGCCTACGGGGATTCCCGCGACTGGTATCGGCGATTACTGGACTACCTGCGCGGCAACCTGTCCTTGGTCTCGTCGGCCATCGACACCCTGCCCGCAGTACGCATGCACCGGCCACAGGCAACCTACCTGGCGTGGATCGATTGCCGACAGCTGGCAGTCGCTAACCCACATCGCCACTTTGAGCATTACGGACTGGGCCTGTCGGACGGCACGGACTTCGGTGCGCCCGGCTTTTTACGCCTGAATTTCGGCTGCCCACGCTCCCGTCTGCTAGACGCACTGCAACGGCTTGAGCGGGCGGTACTTGCCGCCGGTCGTGTTTAAGCCTGAGCTGCTGTGCGATCAGGCGCAACAACCATACCATTCGCCTGCGCAGCCAATAAATCAGCGCCTACCCGGAAATCAGCCCAGCACCATGACCGCATCAGCCTCGACCAGTCCAGCACGCGGCAGACTGGCGACCCCCACCGCCGCACGCGCCGGATAGGGCTCGACAAAGTACTGCGCCATGACTTCATTGAACTTGGCAAAATACCCCAGATCGGTCAGGAACGCGTTCAGCTTCACCACATCGGCCAGCGACCCGCCTGCCGCCTCGCACACAGCCCTCAGGTTTCGAAAAACCTGATGGGTCTGCGCCTCGAATCCTTCCTGCATCTGCATGGTGGCCGGATCAAGACCAATCTGCCCGGACAGGAACACGGTCGAGCCGGCGCGAATGGCTTGTGAATAGGTTCCAATGGCTGCCGGAGCGCCTTCGGCAACAACAACATGCTTGGTCGACATCATGACTCCTTGAGAAATAACTGCAGTAAATCATTGAGAAAACGCTGGCCACAAATAGATGGCCGGATGCGCTGGTGATCACGCTCCAGCAGCCCCAGGGCTTCTGCCCGGCCCAGGCCGGCCTCGATTGTAGCCAGTTGCAGCCCGGTGCGCTCAGCGAACAGCGGCACCTCAAAGCCCTCAACCAGGCGAAGCGCGTTCATCATGAACTCAAATGGCAGATCGCCCAGAGCAACCTGATGCTCAGTATCAACAGCCCGCCCCGCCCGTGCCTCGCGCAGGTACTGCGCCGGCTGCCGGTAACGTGTCAGCCGGATGATTCGGTCGTGAAACGACAGTTTGGAATGCGCCCCCGCCCCCAACCCCAGATAATCGCCGAACTGCCAGTAATTGAGATTGTGCCGGGCCAAATGCCCGGGGCGGGCGAACGCCGACGTCTCGTAATGCACAAAGCCGGTGCTTGCCAGCTCCGATTCGATGGACTCTTGCATATCGGCTGACAAATCATCGTCAGGCAAGGTTGGCGGATGGCGATAAAACAACGTATTGGGTTCCAGCGTCAGATGGTACGCCGACACATGTGTCGTGCCGGCGTCGATGGCAACACGCAAATCCTGCATGGCCTGGGCGAGCGTCTGTCCTGGCAATGCATACATCAGATCGAGATTGACATTGTCAAACCAGCGCAGGGCGGCATCGACTGCCCGCCGGGCATCCTGGTCATCGTGAATCCTGCCCAGCCGCTGCAGCATCGCTCGGTCAAAGCTCTGGACGCCCATCGACAGACGGTTGACCCCAGCGTGCCTGTAGCCACGAAAACGCTCGGACTCTACCGTTCCGGGGTTGGCCTCGAGAGTGATCTCCGCATCGCTGGCAAGCAACAGCCTGGCCCGAAGGGCACTCAGCAAGCGGTCGATTTGCTCCGGGCTGAACAGACTGGGAGTGCCGCCTCCGAAGAACACGCTATGCACCCGCCGCCCCCAAACCAACGGCAGCGCATGTTCCACATCGGCAATCAGGGCATCCACATAGTCCACCTGTGGCAAATCACCACGTAATTCATGCGAATTGAAATCACAATACGGGCACTTGCGCACACACCAAGGCATATGAACATACAAGGACAACGGCGGCAGAGCTTGCAACTGCCAACCGGCACGTCCAGGCATCCTGTTAATCAAGGTCATGACATTATCCAGCCGGTAACGGCAGTTAAAATATTCCAGCTACCCGACGCGGGTCAGGCCATTCTTCCGGGAACAGCTTGACTCGGTGTATCTCATCCACTAAACCCATCCCAGGAATAGACACGCTATACCAGCCCACACGGAGCGGAACCTCCGGGATCAAATAACCTCACCCAGCAAGGAAAACAGCCATGGCAACAGGCACCGTGAAATGGTTCAATGACGCAAAAGGCTTTGGATTCATCACCCCGGACAACGGGGGGGACGACGTTTTTGCCCATTTCTCGACCATACAGACCAAAGGATTCAAAAGCCTGAAAGAAGGCCAGCGCGTCATGTTCGACATCGTCTCCGGCCCCAAGGGCCAGCAGGCAAGCAACATCCAGCTGCAGGGCTGACTGTCGCAAGATCGCCTGAAGGCTGTCTTCAGGCTCCATCGACCACGGCGACCAGTGTTCTGGAACGATAATCCCGCCGGTAGAGAATCCACACCACCCAGGCAGTGGCAAGCATGAACAATGCCGGCTGGATCAACCAAGCCAGTGCAGCAAGTGCAAAATAATACGCACGGATCCCTCGATTGAAATCATCGCCAGCAAACGAATTGATAGTACCCGCCCTGCGCACGAACTGCTGTTGCTCCGCATCACTGGCGCCCGGCAGTGGTGCGCCACCGATCAGGATCGACAGTAGATTGAATTGCCGCAGCGACCAGGTAAATTTGAAATAGGCGTAAACAAAAATCGCCAGCAGCAGTATCAGCTTGATCTCCCACATCACTTTGCTCTCCGGACGCACGAAAGCAAAACTCGACGCAAACGAAATCGCCTTCTCGGTCGTCCCCATCACGGCAAGAATGCCGGCAATGATATACATCGTGGTTGAGGCAAAAAATGACACGCTGCTCACCAGATTGCCCACCAGCGAAGAATCCATGATCCGGTTATCTCGCTGCAACATTACCTGCATCCACAGCAGCCGGTACTGATGAACCACATGCACCAGCCCCTTGCGCCGTGCCGTAATGCGATCGGCATACCAACCATAACCGGACCAGCACATCGAAAACCAGCCCAACGCCCACCAATCAGCCGGGTCAATTTCGTTCAAAATACCCATAATCCATTATTTTTCATCAAGTTGTGCAATTTCTCCCCCTCCCCCCGCTTGGATTCTATCGGACAAAATGCCTCAAAACGTGTACAATCCGCCAAAAAATAATTGTGTTTGCACTTCCGGAACGTCGCCGGCCGCCGTTCCGGGTAACGTTCTTTACTGAACTACCCAGAACCCGTCGGTGATAGGCGCTGCGAATCCCGCACACCGTGTTCCTTCGTTTCTTACTTGAAGGAGATCGTTTCATGGCATCAACGACTTCGGCCGGTAACCGACCGATTAATGCCCCGGCCTACGTCAAAAACCCGCGCCTGATCCAGTGGATCCAGCAGATGGTTGACCTGTGCGAACCGGAAACCGTTTACTGGTGTGATGGATCGCAGGAAGAATACGATTCGCTTTGCCGCCAGATGGTCGATACCGGCATGTTGATCAAGCTGAATCAGGAAATACGCCCCAACAGCTACCTCGCCCGCTCTGACCCGTCCGACGTTGCCCGCGTCGAAGACCGCACCTTCATCTGCTCCCGAAACAAGATCGACGCCGGCCCGAACAACAACTGGGTCGAACCTGCCGAAATGCGCGAAACACTGAACGGCCTGTTCAGCGGCTGCATGCATGGCCGGACCATGTACATCGTACCGTTCTCGATGGGTCCGCTGGGCAGCCCGATCGCCCACATCGGCATTGAAATCACCGATTCGCCGTATGTTGCCGTTTCGATGCGCACCATGACCCGTATGGGCAAAGCCGTGTTCGACGTGCTCGGCACCGATGGCGAGTTTGTGCCGTGCATGCACACCGTTGGCGCGCCACTGGCCCATGGCGAAAAAGATGTTGCCTGGCCGTGCAACAAAGAAACCAAATACATCGTCCACTTCCCGGAAAGCCGCGAGATCTGGTCCTACGGTTCGGGTTATGGCGGCAACGCGCTGCTGGGCAAAAAGTGCTTCGCACTGCGCATTGCCTCGGCGATGGGTCGCGATCAGGGCTGGCTGGCCGAACACATGCTGATTCTCGGCGTGGAAAACCCGCAAGGTGAAAAAACCTATGTTGCCGCGGCATTCCCGTCTGCGTGCGGCAAAACCAATTTTGCCATGCTGATTCCGCCGAAGTCGCACGACGGCTGGAAAATCACCACCATCGGCGACGACATCGCCTGGATCAAGCCGGGTGCTGACGGCCAGTTCTACGCCATCAACCCTGAAGCCGGTTTTTTCGGTGTCGCTCCGGGCACCTCGGAAAAAACCAACTTCAACGCCATGGCCACACTGAAGGACAACATCATTTTCACCAACGTCGCACTGACCGACGATGGCGATGTATGGTGGGAAGGCATGAGCAAGCAGGCTCCGGATCACCTGATTGACTGGCAGGGCAAGGACTGGACTCCGGAAATCGGCAAGGAAACCGGCCGCAAGGCAGCCCACCCGAACGCCCGCTTCACCGCACCGGCTTCGCAGTGCCCGTCGATCGACGCTGAATGGGAGAACCCGGCTGGCGTACCTATCTCCGCCTTCATCTTCGGTGGCCGCCGCGCCGCTGCAGTGCCGTTGGTCGTCGAAGCATTCAACTGGAACTACGGCGTCTACATGGCCGCCACCATGGGCTCGGAAACCACGGCTGCCGCCATGGGCAAACAGGGTGAAACCCGCCGCGACCCGTTCGCGATGCTGCCATTCTGCGGCTACCACATGGGCGATTACTTCAATCATTGGCTGCAGATGGGCCACGTCATCGACAACCCGCCAAAGATCTTCTGCGTCAACTGGTTCCGCACCAACGAGAAGGGCGAGTTTGTCTGGCCTGGCTTCGGCGACAACATGCGCGTACTAGAATGGATTGTCGGACGTTGCAAGGGCAAAGCCCCGGCCAGACAAACGGCCTTGGGCTGGATGCCGGCCTATGAAGACATCGACTGGACCGGACTTGACTTCAGCAAGGCGCAATTCGAGCAAGTGACGTCGATTGATGCCAACTTGTGGCAAAAAGAACTCGACGACCACGGCGAGCTGTTCGAAAAGCTGAAAGAGCGCTTGCCGAAAGCGCTGGTTCTGAAGCGCGAGCTGATGCAGCTGAGCCTCTGGCGCTAAGCCGTCTGCCTATCAAGCAAAAACGGAGCGATTTCGCTCCGTTTTTTTTGCCTGCCGCGCCTAAGCAGACGGCGGACAGCCAGTAAAAGTTACTTCCATATCCGATCCTTGTCCAGATGCTCTGCGCCCTGCTCCAGCCGCTGCAGCAACACCTTGGCAGTTTCACCTGCCCCACCACTGACAGCTCGCACCACATCGTAAAACCCGCCGATACACTGATCCTGCAAACGTTGCATGTTGCCGGCGACTCCCTGCAAGGGAGGTACGGACTTGGCCATTTCGAACGGTTTAGCCGCAATCGCACGATGCACACCTTCGATCGACGTTGCCCCCTTGTCGACCGCGCCCTGCACAAAATCCACCAGATCAACCAGCTTTCCCATCATTCGCCTCCAAGATTCACAGATCATCATCCGACTTCCCAAAATACGGCCCAGCAACGACCAGCAATCAAAAATCAATATATAAGCAATTACTCTACACCTGACAATCGTGCTGCGCCAGCGGCAAATGCCGGGCCGAATATCCATTTCGCATTTTTTACTGCTCAGTCGGGTCATCTGTAGTAAGATTTAGAGCAAACATTCGCTTTAGTTACATACATGAAAACATCATTTTCCCTTATGACCAGAGACGAGCGCGGCTTCACGCTATTGGAACTGCTGATCGCGCTGGTCATCATTGGCTTGCTGGTTGGGGTCGTCGCGCCCAACCTGTTCAAGAATGTCGGCAAATCAGAAGTCACTACAGCCAAGCAGCAGATCGAATCCCTGTCAAAGGCCATCGATCAGTATCGGCTCGACAACGGCCATTTCCCGACCACCGAACAAGGACTGGCAGCACTGACGACCAGGCCGGCGGATGCACCGAAATGGAATGGCCCGTACCTGAAAAAAGAAGCGCCGCTGGACCCTTGGGGTAAAGCCTATATTTACAAGGCTCCCGGCGACCACAGCAATGACTATGACCTCAGTTCACTGGGCAAGGATGGCAAGCCGGGCGGCGACGGCGAATCGGCCGACATCGGCAACTGGTAAGCCTTCGTTACTGTCACTCATCGCGGTGGGCACATGCAGCAATTCGAAGTGAAAGCACTCAAGGCCCAGGCGGTAGTGGTGCTGAAGCTGGACGCGGCGAGCAGCGACGATGCCCGGCAGCAGGCCTCGCAGCAGGGGGTCAGAGTGATTGCAGTGCGGCCCCTGCAGGCGGGGTTTCACTGGCGCTGGCATCGCAGCCGGTTCGATCTGATCCTGTTCACCCAGGAGCTATTGGCACTGCTCGATGCCGGTTTGTCGCTGATCGAGGCCGTCGAGACACTGGCCGAAAAGGCACACGATGAAAGCCAGGACGTGCTGCGCAAGCTGACGGACTCGCTGTATCAGGGACAGTCGTTGTCGCAATCGCTGCAGCATTTCCCGCAAGAGTTTCCCGATCTGTATGTTGCCAGTGTGCGCGCCAGCGAAAAAACCGGGGATATCGTTCCCACGCTGCAGCGGTATGTTGCCTATCAGCAGCAGGCAGAATCCATCCGCAAGCAGATTGTCGCTGCGTCGATCTATCCGGCTGTTGTCATGGTGGTCGGTCTTGCGGTGGCGGCTTTCCTGCTGCTGTATCTGGTACCCAAATTCAGCCGCATCTACGAAGACATGAATACCGATTTGCCATTCCTTTCGCGAATGTTGCTCAAATGGGGCGGATTTGCCGGAGAACACATGGCACTGGTGTTGTTTGCCATGACCGTCGGCACAACGATACTGATCTATCTGGCCGCTGATCCAGCGGCACGGGCCAGAGTCGCCAGTGTGTTGTGGCGTATCCGGTCGCTGCGTGAACGCTGGTATCTGGTACAGCTTTCCCGCCTCTATCGCTCGGCAGGCATGTTGCTGCGAGGCGGCATCCCGGCGGTCACGGCATTCGACATGGTCAGCGGGCTGCTGCACCCTACCCTGCGGCCTCGACTGATCAACGCCATCCAGCGCATCCGTGAGGGTCAGCCGATTTCAATGGTGATGCAAAGCAGCGAGTTGACCACACCGGTCGCTGTGCGCATGCTGCGGGTGGGTGAAAAAAGCGGCAAGATGGGGGAAATGATGGAACGCATCGCGCTGTTCTACGATGAAGATACGGCACGCTGGGTAGATACTTTTACCCGCGTTTTCCCCCCGCTGCTGCTGCTGGTGATCGCCGTATTCATCGGATCCATCGTGGTTAGCCTGTACATGCCGATTTTCGAACTCGCAGGAAGCATTCAATGAGTCAGGTTCGCCTCAGCGATATCCAGCAGGCCCGCCAGGCCATGCGCACCAGCGGCGAGCCGTTCTGGGAAGCGCTGCACCAGCTGGTGCCGCTACGCAATGGCGAGCTGCTGGCGGCAGTCGGCGGCGCGCTGAAGATGCCGACGCTGTCGATGCGCGACATGCAGGTTTTGACGCCACAATTCGAGTTGGTGCCTTACGCCGAAGCGCTGCAACGCCAGTGCATGGTATTTTGCGATGCTGACGGTCAACTGATTCCGGTGATTGGCACCCCCTTCGATGCGCGCAGCATCCAGTGGGCGGAAGCGCGGTTGCCTACGGCTGGCGTCTGGCACCTGGCCGAACCGGCCGATATCGTTGCCTACCTGTCCAGTTATGAAGAGACCCAGCGCGCCATCGACGGTGTGCTGAATCAGGGCACTGAAACGGGAGCACAGAGCAGCAATGCCGAAGTGATCTCGCTCGCCAGCATTGCCGAAGACACTAGCCAGACGGTCAAGGCGGTCAATTCCACTCTGTACGATGCACTGAAAAGTGGCGCCTCGGACATCCACCTCGAAACCACTCCGGCCGGTCTGACTGTCAAATACCGCATCGACGGTGTGCTGTGCCACGTCGGTCAGATTGCCGGGCTGGATCTGGCCGAACAGGTGATTTCGCGCCTGAAAGTGATGTCGGAACTGGATATCGCCGAGCGACGCATTCCGCAGGACGGCCGTTTCAAGGTGGCGGTGAACAACCGGGAAATCGATTTTCGTGTCTCGATCATGCCCAGCCTGTTTGGTGAAGACGCCGTGTTGCGCGTACTCGACAAGCAATCACTGGCCGACCAGATGAAGAGCCTGCGGCTCGAAATTCTCGGCTTTGACGAGTCAGCCGTCGAGCAGATGCGCAAACTGGCACAAGAACCCTACGGCATGCTGCTGGTGACCGGGCCGACCGGTTCGGGCAAATCGACCACGCTGTATGCAGCGATCAGCGAAATCAACAACGGCCAGGACAAGATCATCACCATTGAGGACCCGGTCGAATACATGCTGCCCGGTGTGCTGCAGATCCCGGTCAACGAGAAAAAGGGCCTGACTTTCGCCAGAGGACTGCGTTCGATCCTGCGGCACGATCCAGACAAGATTCTGGTCGGTGAAATCCGCGATGCCGAGACGGCGCAGATTGCCGTACAGGCTGCGCTGACCGGCCATCTGGTCTACACCACTGTGCATGCCAACAGCGTATTTGACGTCATTGGCCGTTTTTCGCACATGGGCGTCGATACCTACAGTTTTGTTTCGGCTCTGAACGGCATCCTCGCCCAGCGGCTGGTGCGCAAACTGTGCGAACACTGCGCCGAGCCGTACCAGCCGGACGCGCAGCTAATCCTCGACTCCGGCCTCGATCCGGACAAGGTCGGCGAGTTTCACTTCCGCATTGGCCGGGGCTGTGGCTACTGCCGCGGAACGGGTTACAAAGGGCGCAAGGCATTGGCAGAAATCCTGCGTTTCAACGACACGCTGCGGGAGATGGTGATCAGCCGCGCACCGGTCAGTCAACTTAAGGAAACCGCCCGCAAATCCGGCATGCGCTCACTGCGCGATGTGGCAGTACAAGCCGTTCGCAACGGTCAGACGACCTTACAGGAGATCAACCGTGTCACGTTTGTCTCCTGACCTGATCGACGTCGCACTGGCGCCATCCGGCATTCAGCTGGTGCGCCACAGCCGGCTGACCCGCCGCCAGCGGGCAAGGGCCGAGCAGCGCTTTCCGGCACCGCAAGGCCTCGGCACCGTACTCGCCCAGCTTGATGACACCCTGCACCAACCCGACTGGCGGGGTGCCGGCGGCTTGCGGCTGATTCTCTCCAATCACTGGCTGCACTTTGCGGTAATCCCCTGGAGCGACGCTCTGACCCGCCCGGCCGAGCGGCTGGCGCTGGCGCAGGGTGTGCTTGAAGAGATCTACGGCGAACAGGGCGAGCAGGCAATCCGGATCAGTGAATCCGGCGTCCGGCGTCCGGCGCTGGCCGCGGCACTGGCAGCCGACGCCATGCGACAGTTGCGACAAATGGCGCAGGCCCACGCCCTGCGACTCGTTTCGCTGCAACCCTTATTGATGCAGTCGTTTACGGCCTGCCGCAGCCAGCTCAGCGGTGGTGACACCGCTCTGGCCTGTCTGGAGCCTGGCAGGCTGACGTTGCTGACCACCGCCAGAGACCGCTGGCAAAGCATTCAGTCCCGTAGCCTGCCGTATGAACCCTCTCCTGCCGTCGGCCCGGTACTGACCCAGTTGTTTGCCCAGCTGGAACAGTTGCCGCAACTGACGGTGCTGATCGGCTGTGGCTTGCAGACCACCCTGCAGTCGGTCGCCGGGATGCCGGTCAATCCGGCCAGCACCGGTCTGGCATGGCCCACGCCTGCCGGGTGGAACTGACCCATGCGTTATCTCGACCTCGATTTTGTACGGACTACTCCGCGCCACCCGTGGCTGGGTAGCATCCTGCTCGGCTGCGGCCTGGCCGCACTGTTGCTGGTGTGGGTGGCCGGCGAACAGGGACGCGGGCAAACCACGCAACTCAGGCAGCAGCTGGCACGAGCCAGCCAGCAACAAAAGGCGCAGGCAGCCAGGCCGGCCCCCGCAGACGACCCGGCCGGGCTGGCGGCTGCTTTCGGGTTGCGTCGTCAGTGGCGCACCGATTGGGATGGCCTGTATCAAGCGCTCGAGCAGGCACAGTTCAAGGGCATTGCGCTGCTGCAAATCCAGCCTGACGCCCGTCGCAGCCAACTGAAGCTGGTAGGAGAAGCGCTGTCCGAAGCCGACCTGCACGACTATCTACGCCGACTGCAGCAAACCGGCCGGCTGCGGGAAGCGGTACTGGCGCAAAGCATCGTGGACGACAAACAACCACACCAGCCGATCCGTTTCCAGCTGCAAGCCGAGTGGGTACAACGATGAACGGGCTGACATGGATGGCGCTGAACTGGCGCAACTATCTGGGCATCAGCGGCGCCGCAGGCGTACTTGCCCTGCTGGCAGCAGTGTTGGCCGGGGTGCTCTGGCTGCAGCCGCAGGCCAGTGAGCGCCGGCAACTGCAGACAGCGTTGCAAGAGGCAGCACACCGTCCCTTGCCAGTAGCCAACCAGACTACCGGCCTGCGGCTCAAGGATTTTTACCGGCAGTATCCGCATCTGAATACTGCGCCGGACTGGTTGGACGACATCGACCGCAAGCTCGACGCCCACCACCTGACCCTGAAGCAGACCGACTACAAATTGATCCGCGAACGCAATACCCCACTGTTGCGCTACCAGCTGACCCTGCCGGTCAGTGGCCACTACCTGGAAATCCGGGCGCTGTTGCAGGAACTGCGCCAGAGTATGCCGTTTCTGCTGGTTGACGAACTGGCATTCGAACGGGACTCGGCCGCACAGGGCACCGTACAGGCCCGAATCCGTGTCAGCCTGATGTTGGGAGGAAGCTGATGCAAAGCTCCCGGCTACTGCTGCTTGCCCTGGCTGCCACCATCGGGCTGACCCTGTGGACCCAGATGCGCCCCGGAACAGACGACGATACCGACCTGGCTGCGCCAGCGCGGCCCCGCCCGAGTGCGGGCATTGCCGGCCAGGTCCACAGTACCTTGCCCCAGACAACCGACATCGCCGCCGACTGGCAACTGCAGGCGGCCAGCAGCCTGCCTGCAGCAGTCGACCTGTTTGCCGCTGCAGCCATGCCCACCCCGGCCGGCCCCCCTGCTGCACACACCAGCACCGTCATGCCCCACCGGATCGCTCCGGCTACGCAGCCCGTTGCAGCACCGGCTCCGCCCGCCGCACCACCGCTACCGGTTCAGTATCTGGGGCGGATGATCGACGGCCCGACAGCGCTGCTGTTTGTCGTTCAGAATGGCGACAGCCTGGCTCTGAAACCGGGCGATGTAGTAGCTGGCAGCTACCGGCTGGAACGAATCAACGATCGACATGCGGTATTTACTTACCTGCCGCTGAATCAAACACAAAACCTGGCATTTGGGGATTTGCAGTGTTAACAACCACACTCTGGGTCTGGCTTTTGATGGTCAGCCTGCTGTCAGGCTGCGCAAGTGACTACCGTTACTGGGAAGCCAAGCGACTGCAAGCCGAAGGCAAGCACGAAGAAGCACAAACCCGGCTGGAGCGGCTGGTGATCGATCACCCGACCAATGCCGAATACAAAATCGCCCTGACCAATCTGCAGGAACGCCAGGCGGCCCGGCTGGTGGCGGATGCCGACAATTTCCGCATCGTCGAAGACTTTGCCAACGCAGCGATCCTGTACAACCGTGCCCTGAAGCTGCAGCCTGCCTTCCCCCGCGCCAAGGCGGGACTGGAACTGATCGAGCGCGATCGCAACCACGCCCGGCTGATGGCCGAAGCCGACCAGGCATTCAAGAAAAAGGACTACGCCGGCACTCTTGACGCGCTGGCTCTGATCCTGCTGGAGAACCCCAACCACAGTAAGGCCAAGCTGCTCAAGCGACAGGCCGACAGCGCTCGCAACCGCGAGGAGATCGTCGCCACCCCGCTGAAAGCCGCGCTGAAAAAGCCGATTACGCTCGAATTTCGCAATGCCCCACTGCAATCGATTCTGGAAGTCATCTCACGCAGCGCCGGTGTCAGCTTCATTTTCGACCGCGACCTGCGCAGCGACCTGAAGGCAACCCTGTTTGCCCGCAACACATCAGTCGAAGATGCCATTAACGTACTGCTGGCCACCAATCAGCTGGAAAAGAAAATCCTCAACGACTCAACGCTGCTGATCTACCCCAACCAGCCTGCCAAGCAAAAGGAATATCAGGAGCTGGTGGTCAAGAGCTTTTACCTGGGCAATGCCGACCCGAAGCAGACCCTCAACCTGATCAAAACCGTGGTCAAGACCCGCGACGTCTACATTGACGAACGTCTGAACCTGCTGGTGATGCGCGACACCGCCGAGGCGATCAAGGTGGCGGAAAAGCTGGTTTCCTCGCACGATCTGGCCGAGGCCGAAGTCACTCTGGACGTCGAAGTGCTGGAGGTATCGTCTGATTTCCTGATGAACCTGGGCACCCAGTTTCCAGACAAACTTTCATTCAGCGTCAATCCGGTGACCGGCAGCGAAGGGGGGAGCAGCTCGGCCGGATTGCTGAGCTGGGACCAACTGCGCCATTTCAACAACAAGCTGGTCAACGTCAACGTAGGCGACCCGGCTGCCGTACTGCACCTGAAAAACACCACGGGCGCCACCAACACCCTGGCCAGTCCCCGAATCCGGGTCAAAAACCGCGAAAAAGCCAAGGTGCACGTCGGTGACAAGGTGCCTGTCGTCACCACCACCACCAACGGCACCAGCGGCGCCATTTCGGAGAACGTCAGCTATCTGGATGTCGGTGTGCAACTGGAAGTCGAACCACAGGTGTATCTGGATAACGACGTTGGCATCAAGGTGGCGCTGGAAGTCAGCAACATCGTCAAGCAGATTACCACCAAGAACGGCCTGATCGCCTACCAGCTTGGCTCGCGCAAGGCCAATACGGTTTTGCGGCTGAAAGACGGCGAAACCCAGATGCTGGCCGGGCTGATCAGCAAATCGGAACGCGAAGATGCCGACCGCTTGCCAGGTGCCGGCAACTTGCCGCTGCTGGGCCGGCTGTTTTCACGGGTCAACAATGAAAACAGCAAGACCGAAATCGTCCTGCTGATCACGCCGCGAATCGTTCGCTCGCTTGCCTTGCCCCCGGCAGCAGACAGCGAATTCATCTCCGGCACCGAATCAGACATTTCGACCCGGCCGCTACGGCTGAAGCCATCTGCAGCCGTGGATCTGCGCGACGGTGCCAGCAGCGCCCCGGCGGCCTTTCCGGTGGCCGCCCCGACCGGCGACCCGGCTCCCGCTATCGAACTGAATCCGGCGCAACCCGCAGGCCCCTTCGGATTCAATCAGGCTGCCTCCGCGCAGGGAAACCCGACCACCGCTGGCGCACCGGCGGTCCAGTTATCGCTCGCCGCTCCGGCCCGTGCCCGGGTGGGCCAGGAATTCAGCGTCAATGTCCAGGCGGACATCAGCTCACCGATTACCCAACTGAGCAGCGACATCATCTTCAACCCCGCCTACCTCGAAGTCGTCGGCAGCCGGGCTGGCGACCTGGCACGCAACGCACAGCTCAACGGCCAGACGCTTCCGGGACGGGTATCGATCACCGTCAACACATCGCAAGGCCTGAGCGGGCGCGGCGTACTGGCCGTGATCCAGTTCAAGGTACGTGACAAGACATCGCTGCCGCTGTGGGTAGGCATCGGCCAACTGCAAGCCGGTAACGCCAGCACCCCAGAGTTACCCGTCATGGCCAGCGAACCGCGCAGCCTGGAGGTGGAATGATGAAACGACGCACCGGCTTCACCCTGATCGAAGTCATGGTAACGCTGGCCATCATCGGCATCCTGGCCGGCATTGCCGTCCCGCTGGTGCAGATCAACAGCCAGCGCGCCAAAGAAGCCGAGCTGCGCCAGGCGTTACGCGACATCCGCACCGCAATCGACGCCTACAAACAGGCCAGCGACGAAGGCCGGATCGCCCGCTCTGCCGATGCCAGCGGTTTTCCACCGGCACTGCAAGACCTGTACCGCGGAGTGGAAGATCAAAAATCCCCCTCCAAGCAGAAAATCTTTTTCCTGCGCCGCCTGCCACGCGACCCGATGGCCCCGGACAGCATCACCGACAACGCTGCCACCTGGGGCGAGCGCAGCTACAAAAGCCCGCCAGACGACCCCAAGCCGGGAGACGACGTGTACGACATCTTCTCGCGATCACCCAAAAAAGGCCTGAACGGTGTCCCCTATCGTCAATGGTGAAATAGCGCCGGCCCGGCGATCCGGCTTCACCCTGATCGAAATTCTGGTCGTCATGGCCATCGTCGCCACCCTGCTGACGCTGGTGGCGCCGCGTTTTTTCGGCAGCATCGACCGGGCCAAGGAAGCCGCACTGCGCGAAAACCTGGAAAACCTGCGCCAGACCATCGACAAGTATCACGCCGACACCAACAGCTACCCTGCATCGCTGCAGACGCTGGTGGAGAAACGCTACATCCGCAAGGTGCCGGTCGACCCGCTGACCGACCGCGACGACACCTGGCAGACCGACCCGCCGCCCGATCCGGAACAGGGCGGCATCTACGACGTACATAGCGGCGCGCCTGGCAAGGGCTCGGACGGCCGCCCGTACAGCGAATGGTGAATGCGATGCGAAAACAACAGGGTGTGGCCTACATGTGGCTGCTGTTGCTGATGCTGTTCATGTCGATCATGATCGGCACCGCCATCGAAGGCTGGAGCACCTCGGCGCAACGGGTACGCGAACAGCAGCTGCTCTGGACCGGCGATCAGTACCGCAAGGCGATCCGCAACTATTACGAGCTGAGCCCCGGCGGCAACAAACAATACCCGCTGTCGCTGGACGAACTGCTGGAAGACAAACGTTACGTCACCATCCAGCGCCACCTGCGCAAGTTGTACCACGATCCGATCACCGGCAAGCCGGACTGGACGGTCATCACCTCCCCCGATGGCCGTATCATCGGCGTCGCCAGCCGCTCGGAACGCAAACCGGTCAAGACCGGCGGCTTCAGTAGCCCCTATCAGGAGTTCCGCGGCAAGCAGCGCTACGCCGACTGGAAATTCGTCTACGAACCGGCACCGCCCCCTGCACCATCGGCTCCGCCCAAACCTTGATCGGCCAGGCACGGGTAGCAACAACGGCCCGAGCCCCCTGCAACGCCAGATATCGTTGGTTTCAGACCGAAATCAGCACATCACATTGCGATTCGTTCAGCACCCGCTTGGTCACGCTGCCGAGCAGCAGATCCTCGAATATATTTTCGCCGTGTTTGCCCATCACGATCAGATCGCAGTTGAGTTCCTGCTCCTGCTCGATGATTCGCAACACCGGATGGCCGTGCAACACGATCAAACGGGCCGAATGGCTTGGCAGGCCAGCTGCGTCGCTCAGCTCGTGAAGCTGGCGCAAGGCATCCTGGCGGGCGGCAATACGATAACGATGGATGGTTTCCTCATCCACACCCGCGTAACGCAAATGCCCTTCAAACGGCAGGTCGAAGACATGCAGCAGGATCAGTTCGGCCTGGGGCGAGATGGCTCTGGCGCAACGCACCGCCGAGAGCGATGCGGGAGAAAAATCCACCGGTACCAGCAAAGTGCGGTAGGGCTCGTGAACGGTTTCCTTGACCACCAGGATGGGTCCGGTGGCGCCGCTGACCATACGGGCGGCCGTAGAGCCGAGCAACAGGTGGCGCACGAAACTGTCTCCACGCGCACCGCAGACAAACAGATCGGCGCCCAGCGCATCCCGGCTGCGAATCAGCTCGGATAACGGTACGCCCTCGTTCACCCGGCAGCCGGCGGCCACGCCGTATCCTTGCTGTAATGCAGCGCCCAGCCGCTCCAACTCATCGTGAGCCCTCTCTAGCAGCCGCGCCTTCAGATTGATCGAAGTCGACATCATCCATTGCTGCATTTTTTCCAGCGGTCCGAGATTGGCCACATGCAGCAACGTCAACGCGGCCCCTGTCTGCCCGGCAACCGAGGCTGCACGTTCAACCGCATGACGCGCTGGAGCGGAAAAATCGGTAGCGGCCAAAATCTGCCTGAACTTGTACATTGCCACAGACTCCCTTTACGATAAGCCGTAGAGGCTGACAGCATAACACTTCAACCCGGGCCGGGAACGCAGCGATGTTCGTCCCCGCCACCCCGGACAGCAACCGCAGAAACCCAACTGCTTCGCCATGTTCGGTTTTTTGCCAACAAGGAGGACTTCCTTCAATGCATCAAGCTCCGGATACCCCGCCAGCCTG
>CAZBWH010000021.1:17413-31649 GCA_964495595.1 uncultured Burkholderiales bacterium
GCCAACAAGGAGGACTTCCTTCAATGCATCAAGCTCCGGATACCCCGCCAGCCTGGCACACGCTCCCTGCCGATGAGACCCGGCAAATCCTGCAAAGCGGCCCAAACGGGCTGAGCGAAACCGAAGCCCGCCGCCGGTTCGGCATCCACGGACCGAACCAGCTGCAGCAGCAGCGGCGGCGCAGCGCCTGGATGCGAATGCTGCTGCAGTTCCACAACATTCTGCTGTACGTGATGCTCGGATCGGCTGCAATCACTGCCTTGCTGGGCCATTGGGTCGACACTGCAGTCCTGCTCGGCGCCGTGGTCATCAATGCCATCATCGGTTTCATTCAGGAAAGCAAGGCGGAAAACGCGCTGGATGCCATCCGTGCCATGTTGTCGCAGCATGCCACCGTGATCCGCAACGGGCGGAAACAGGAAATCGACGCCGCTTTGCTGGTTCCCGGCGATCTGGTGCTGCTGGCCAGCGGCGATCGTGTGCCGGCCGACCTCAGGCTGGCGTCGGTCAGGGAATTACGCATCGAAGAAGCGGCGCTGACCGGCGAATCACTGGCGGTAGAAAAAAGTCATACCGAAAGCGGCGTCGATGCGCCGCTGGGCGACCGGTTTGGCATGGCCTATTCCGGTACGGTGGTGGTGTTCGGCCAGGGGAGCGGCCTGGTGGTCGCCACCGGCGATCAGACCGAACTGGGCAAAATCAACCACATGCTTGCCGGCATCGGCAACCTTTCTACGCCTCTGTTACGCCAGATCGACCGCTTCGGCCGGGTGCTGGCGCTGGCAATCCTGGCCGCCTCGGCGGCCACGTTCGTGCTGGGCACGCTCTGGCGTGACCATACCCCGGCCGAAATGTTCACCATGGTAGTGGCGCTGGCCGCCTCGGCCATTCCGGAAGGCCTGCCGGCGATCATGACGGTGACGCTGGCCTTGGGCGTACAACGGATGGCGCGGCGCAATGCCATTGTGCGCCACCTGCCTGCAGTCGAGGCGCTGGGTTCGGTCACGGTGATCTGCTCCGACAAAACCGGCACGCTGACGCGCAACGAAATGACTTTGCAGCGCGTGGTATGCGGCGGGCACGTGTTCGATGTCGGCGGTGTCGGCTACGCGCCGGTGGGCAATTTCAGCATCGACGGCCGCATCGTCGATCCGGAACATTACCCTGCCCTGTCGCTGGCGATCCGGGCGGGAGTGTTGTGCAACGACGCCACGCTCAAGGAAGAGGACGGCTTGTGGCGCGTGGAAGGCGACCCGACCGAAGGTGCGTTGCTGGTCGCCGGCGCCAAGGCCCGTTTCACTCGCCATGCGGCCGAAACAGCCTGGAACAGGATCGACAGCATTCCGTTCGAATCCCAGCATCGCTTCATGGCCACCTACCATCGCGATAACGACGACGACGCGTGGATTTTCATCAAAGGTGCGCCGGAGCGTGTGCTGGACATGTGCCGACACCAGCTCGGGCACGACGGGGAAAAACCGCTCGATATCGACTACTGGCGGCGTATGGCAACCGACACCGCCGCGCAGGGGCTTCGCCTGCTGGCGCTGGCTTGCAGGCGGACAGCCCCGGCCGGAGAGCGGCTCGCTTTCGGCGATGTCGAACACGGCTTTACCCTGCTGGCGCTGGTCGGCATGATGGACCCGCCGCGGGAAGAGGCCATACAGGCGGTGGGCGAGTGTCATCGCGCCGGCATCCGGGTCAAGATGATCACCGGCGATCACGCGGAAACAGCCAAAGCCATCGGTGCACAGCTGGCCATCGGCATCGGCAAGCCGGCCATGACCGGCAACGAAGTCGCATTGATGGACGACGCGGCACTGCGTCGGGTAGCGATGGAAGTAGACGTTTTTGCACGGGCCAGCCCGGAACACAAACTGCGCCTGGTGCAGGCGCTGCAGCATGATGGCCAGGTGGTGGCCATGACCGGCGACGGCGTCAACGACGCGCCAGCCCTAAAGCGCGCCGACGTGGGGGTCGCCATGGGGCAGAAAGGCACCGAGGCGGCCAAGGAAGCAGCCGACATGGTGCTGGCGGACGACAACTTCGTCACCATCGCCGCAGCGGTGCGCGAAGGACGCGCAGTCTATGACAACCTGAAGAAATTCATCCTGTTCATGCTGCCCACCAACGGCGGCGAGGCACTGGTGGTGATCGCCGCCATCCTGTTCGAACTGGCGCTGCCGCTGACCCCGGCCCAGGTGCTGTGGATCAACATGGTGACCTCAAGCACGCTCGGGCTTGCCTTGGCCTTTGAACCGGCCGAACGCGATGTCATGCGACGCCACCCACGCCCGCCGGGCCAGGCGATATTGTCCGGCTTTTTCGTCTGGCGGGTGATCATGGTCTCGCTGTTGATGATGTGCGGCGCGCTCGGCCTGTTCCTGTGGGAGCAGTCACAAGGCACCGGCGAAGCTGCCGCCAGAACGATGGCGGTCAACGCGGTAGTAGTGGCAGAGATGTTCTACCTGCTCAACAGCCGTTATATCACCGCACCGGTCACCAACCGGGAAGGATTGACTGGAAACCGCTATGTGCTGCTGGCGATTGCGGCCTGCATCCCCCTGCAGCTGGCCTTCACCCACGCGCCCGTCATGCATTCGATATTCGGTTCAACCGGTCTCACCCCGGCCGAGTGGGGTAAAGTGATCGCCAGTGGCATGCTGGTATTTGCGATCGCCGAGCTGGAAAAATGGCTGATCCGGCGCAGCGGCCTCGCCAATCGACTGGCCATCAGCTGAACCAACAAGGAAAACACCATGACTTCGCCCACCCCTCCCGCCACCGTGCTCCTGGCGACCGATCTTACCCCGAGGAGCGACCGGGCACTGGAACGCTCGGCGCAGCTGGCCAACGAATGGCAGGCGGAACTCACCGCGCTGCATGTACTGGAAAAGGCCAACAGCCCCGATCAGGTGCTGGCATGGGCAAGCGGCGGCGACGACAGTACGCTGCAGGCAGAAGCTCAATTACAGCTGGGGCGCGACCTGGCCGACCTCGCCTGCTCCAGGCGGCTGATGGTGGCACGCGCCGACTCCCCCGCAGATTCCATTCGCCAGGTTGCCAGCGACCATCACTGCGGGCTGATTGTGGTCGGCGCAACCGGCAATGACACGTTTGGCCGTTTTTTCCCTGGTTCTGTGGTCGAACGCCTCGCCGGTGCGGTGCCCCTGCTGCTGGTAGTACGCAACCGGGTGCATGGCCCGTATCAACGTATCGTGGTGGCCAGCGACTTCTCCAGCGCGTCCGGTCAGGCACTGCGGCAGGCCAGCGAACTGTTTTCCGGCCGGGAACTGACGTTGTATCACGCCTACCCGCTGCCCGCATCGGGCAACGGCAACCGGGACAACAACGAGATCGAGCACCAGCTCGCCCGACAGACGCTTCCGGCCTTTCTGGTCGCCAGCGGCTTGCCCAACAGTGTGATCATCAAGCCGGTACTGGAAAATGGCGTACTGGAAAGCATGCTGGCGCATTATGTACGCCAGCATGCAATCGATCTGGTCGTCATGGGCAGCCGTGGCGGCGGCGGAATGATGGATGTGTTGCTGGGACGTTCGGCAACCAAGCTGCTGGACTGGCTACCTTGCGACCTGCTGATCGTGGGGATCGATCAAGCGACCTGATGCTTGAACCGGTGGCGGAGACGGCCTGCAGACCGCTCTGGGACTGGCTTGCAGGCCGGGCTGCGAGGCAATGCCAGAGCGGCCTGCAGGTCAATGCGCCTCGCTGCTGCCTGCCGGTTGCGGAGCAAAACGCTGCAACACATGGCTGGCCATCCCCTTGGCCAGCTCTTCCTCGCCAAAAAACACCGCACCCAGTTGATCGTGGCTGAGCATGTTGGCTTCGTCTTCGCTATGGGTGCGCAGCACGATTTCAATCGACGGATTGAGGGTACGGGCGGTATCGGCCATTTGCCGCACATGCAGCGGGTCCGGCGCGGCAATCACCAGCATCGCGGCATTGGCGATATGTGCCTGAATCAGTACCGACGGCTCGGCGGCATTGCCGGACACCGCGGCGATACCCTGCTGCCGCAAGGCTTCGACCTGCTCGCGATTCTGTTCCGCCACCACGAAAGGAATACCCCGCGCCGCCAGCGACTGGGCGATGCGCCGGCCAACCCGGCCGTAACCGACCAGCACCACCTGGCCTTCGAGGAACTTGCGTTCGGTGCTCATCGGCAATTCGGCGTAGGGGTCTTGGCGCTGCTCCAGCCGGCGGGCGAATGCCGACCGCTGCAGCACCCAGCGTTGCAATGGCGCAATCGCAGCAAACAGCAAGGGGTTGAGGGCAATCGAAATCAGTGCTCCGGCCAGCACCAAGCTCATGCCCTCGGCCGGCAACAAGCCAAGCGCCACGCCCAGCCCGGCGAGGATGAACGAAAATTCACCGATCTGCGCCAGGCTGGCGGCCACGGTCAGCGCGGTGTTCAGCGGGTAACGCAGCACCAGCACCAGGCCCAGCGCCGCCAGCATCTTGCCGAACATGACGATGCCGACCACGGCCAACACCCGCCACGGCTGTTCGGCGAGAATCGCCGGCTCGAACAACATGCCGACGGCGACAAAAAACAACACCGAGAAGGCATCGCGCAGCGGCAGCGACTCTTCCGCCGCACGGTGGCTGAATTCGGACTCGCGCATCACCATGCCGGCAAAAAATGCCCCCAGGGCGAACGACACATTGAACAGCGCAGACGCGCCGTAGGCAATGCCGATTGCCGATGCCACCACGGACAGGGTGAACAATTCACGCGAGCCGGTACGGGCCACCTGCCACAACAACCAGGGCAGGATGCGTCGCCCCAGCACCAGCATCAGCGCGATAAAGGCTGACACCTGCAACAAGGTCTGCAGGATGGTACGCCACAACGGCGCGGATTCGGCGGCGGCGACAAGGGTTCCGCCGAGTACGCCGGACAGCGGCGGCATCAGCACCAGAACCAGTACGCAAGCCAGGTCTTCGACCACCAGCCAGCCGACGGCAATTTTGCCGTTCATCGACTCCAGCACGCCGCGCGCTTCCAGCGCCTTGAGCAGCACCACCGTACTGGCGCAGGACAAGGACAGACCGAAGATCAGCCCGCTGCCCCAGCTCCATCCCCACCCCCAGGCCAGCGCCATGCCGAGTGCCGTTGCCAGCCCCATCTGCACCACCGCGCCCGGCAGCGCGATCCGTTTCACCGCCAGCAGATCGTTGAGCGAAAAATGCAGGCCGACTCCGAACATCAGCAGCATCACGCCGATTTCCGACAGCTGTGAGGCAATCTGCACATCGGCCACAAACCCCGGCGTGCCGGGGCCGATCATGATGCCCGCGACCAGATAACCGACCAACGCCGGCAGTTTCAGCCGTTCGGCAACAAAACCGAGCAGCAATGCGACACCGAAACCGGCTGCAATCGTTGAGATCAGTGAGACATCGTGTTCCATGCGTCGGAGCGCTCCTTCTAGGTTGACAGGGGGATAGCACCCCGAATGTACCATGATCCGACCCCACCCCGGATCGCCACAACGTGGCTGGTTGCGGCAGCCGTTTCGCCGATGAGCTACGATGTAACCAGACGTTGTCCCATATCCATCGGGAGTTTTCATGGCCAGCCACGCCACCCTGCACATCCAGTTTCCCGCCGATCCGCAACTGAAATCGGCCGTTACCACCTTGTTCAAGACGCTGGAACGCGATTTCAGCGAAGCGAACCTGCGGCAGCAGATCCTGGGCCTGGGCACGCAGGCGGCCAGCGATGTCGACGCCATGCTGCAGCGGTTTCCTCCGGGTCAATTCCGGGTGGTGGAATATGTCAAACAAAACGGTGAGTTGCGGGTGACATTCGACATTCCGCACAGCCCCAACGCATTCCTGCCCGCCTGGGTCACCCTGCTGCAACGCTGCGGCGTCGACGCAAGCGGAGGAGGCATGGATGTCGATCCGGATTGAACCCGGCCTGACAACGCTTTACCCGCTTTTCGCTTCCCTTACCCTGAACTGGAGAACTCCATGGCTGACTACCCCGCTCCTCAATCCGCCGAGAATCCGGCAGTAACCCAGGAAAGCCGCAACATGGCGCTGCTGGTCTGGATCGGCACCCTGTTTTTCGGCTTCATCCCCAGCCTGATCCTGTATCTGGTCAAGAAAGACGACCCTTACGTGCTCGATCAGTCAAAAGAGGCTCTCAACTGGTCGATCACGGCCGCCATCGGCTACTTTGCCAGTGTGCTGCTGGCGTTCATTGCCATCGGTTTCCTCACCATGATGGTGGTCGGCCTGTGTCATCTGGTGTTCTGTGTGCTGGGCGCCATCAAGGTATCCAGTGGCATTGCCTACCGTGCACCGTTCGCCCTGCGCCTGATCAAGTAAGCGCCTGATTGAAATGCCCCGGCCAAACCTTTACCCTGCCGGGGTGTGTCACTTCCTGCCTGTCATCCCATGAATCCAGCCTGCAAGCCGCTTTCCGGCATCAAAGTCATCGAACTCGGCACCCTGATTGCCGGCCCTTTTGCCGCGCGTATCCTGGCCGAATTCGGCGCCGAAGTGATCAAGATCGAGTCGCCCGACGGCGGCGACCCGCTGCGCAAATGGCGCAAGCTCTACCAGGGCACTAGCCTGTGGTGGTTTGTGCAGGCACGCAACAAGCAATCGCTGACGCTGAATCTGAAACACGATGCCGGCAAACGGATTCTGCGCCAGCTGGTGGCGGAAGCCGATATCGTGATCGAAAATTTCCGCCCCGGCGTGATGGAAAAACTCGGCTTCGGCTGGGAACAACTCTCCGCCATCAATCCGGGGCTGGTGATGTTGCGGCTCTCAGGCTTTGGCCAGACCGGGCCCTACAAGGATCAGCCCGGCTTTGGCGCGGTCGGCGAATCGATGGGCGGGCTGCGTTATGTCACCGGATTCCCGGACCGGCCGCCGGTGCGCACCGGCATTTCGATCGGAGATTCGATAGCCGCCTTGTGGGGCGTGATCGGCGCCCAGATGGCGCTGCGGCACCGCGAAGTCAACGGCGGCAAGGGCCAGGTGGTGGATGTAGCGCTATACGAGGCAGTATTTGCAATGATGGAAAGCCTGGTTCCGGAATTCGACGTGTTCGGCTTCGTGCGTGAACGCACCGGCAACATCATGCCCGGCATCACACCATCGAGCATCCACAGCAGCAGCGACGGCAAGCATATCCAGATCGGCGCCAATGGCGACGCGATCTTCAAACGCTTCATGAGCGCCATCGGCCGCGAAGATCTGGCCAACGATGCCAGCCTGGCCGACAACGCCGGCCGCGATGCGCGGCGTAATGAAATCTATGCGGTGATCGACCAATGGGTAGCCGCACATACCGAGGTCGATATCCTGGCAATTCTGGAACGCGCCGAAGTGCCGGCATCGCGCATCTACTCCGCCGAGGACATGTTCCACGACCCGCAGTTTCTCGCCCGCGGCATGCTGGAAATGGCGCAGCTGCCGGATGGCAAGCCATTCCGCATTCCCGGCATTGTGCCGAAGCTGACCGGAACGCCAGGTAGCACCGAATGGCTGGGGCCGGAGCTGGGCGCACATAATCAGGCGATTCTGCAGCGGTTGGGCTACGACGCAGCCCAGATTGACCGCTTCAAGGCCGACGGCGTGATCTGACGCCCCGTCGCCGCAGTCGCCAGACTGGCCCGGCCAACGGTACAATCTCCGCCGCGCCCACTGGCCAAACAGCTCTGCCCGGACGGCTACAGCGCAACCGACACGGGATCAGCACGTCCCTTACCGCTAACCGATCCCCCCCTCTCCTTGGAAGGAAAACCCAGATGACATTCCAGACTCCCGATCTGTGCGACGAAAACGAAGGCAAGGTCAAGGTAGCCACCCCGATGTTCCAGGCTTACGGCGGCAAAATCCGCTTTCACGGCCAGATTCAGACGGTAAAGGTATTTGAGGACAACGTTTTCGTGCGCGACGTCCTGTCCGAATCCGGCACCGGCAAGGTGCTGGTCGTTGATGGTGGCGGCAGCCTGCGCTGCGCGCTGGTAGGCGACCTGATCGCGGCCATGGCACAGAAAAACGGCTGGGAAGGCATCATCGTTTACGGCTGCATCCGTGATTCCGGCGTGATCAACGGCATTGACATCGGTGTGCGGGCACTGAATACCCATCCGCTCAAGAGCGTCAAACAGGGCGCCGGGTACAAAAACATACCCGTAACCTTTGCAGGGATTACCTTTACGCCTGGTGAATTTGTCTATGTGGACGAGGACGGCATAATCACTTCGGCTACTGCCCTGATTTAAGCACTTTGCTTAAAATGGCGGCAGGTAGTAGTGGACAACAACAAGGACTGAAACATGGCTGACCTGATCGATCGCTTTGGCAGACGCGTCGATTACCTGCGCCTGTCGGTAACCGACCGCTGCGACCTGCGCTGTACCTACTGCATGCCGGAGGGCTTCCGCGACTTCGAAGAACCGGCCCACTGGCTGACCTTCGACGAAATCGAACGCCTGATCGGCATTTTTGCCCGCCTTGGCGTCTCCCGCGTCCGCATGACCGGCGGCGAACCACTGTTGCGGCGCAACCTACCCGATCTGGCCCGCCGGCTTTCGTCGCTGCCCGGCATGCGCGACCTGTCGCTGTCGACCAACGCCACCCAGCTTACCCGCCACGCGACGGCGCTGAAACAGGCCGGGGTCAAGCGCATCAATGTCAGCCTTGATTCGCTGAAGCCGGATCGCTTTGCCAAAATCTGCGGCCGCGACAGCTATGAGAAAGTCATGGCCGGCCTGCTGGCAGCGAGGCAGGAAGGCTTCTCGCCGATCAAGCTCAACATGGTGGCCATGAAGGGCGAGAACGACGACGAAATCGACAGCATGGTAGCCTTCTGCCAGCAGCATGGCTTCATCCTGCGGCTGATCGAGGCCATGCCGATGGGCGACACCGGCCGCAACACCCAATATCTCGACCTGCAACCCGTTGCCGACCGCCTGAAGCAGAAATTCGGCCTGGTCGAGCGCGTCAGCCCGCTTGGCGCCGGTCCGGCACGTTATCTGAGTAGCACCGATGGCCAGTTTCACATCGGCTTCATTACCCCGATCTCGCAACACTTCTGCGCCACCTGCAACCGGGTACGCCTGTCGGTCGATGGCACCCTTTACATGTGCCTGGGCCAGGAAGAGCGCTTCGAATTCCGCCCCCTGCTGCGTGGCGGCGCCACCGATGCCGAGATCGAAACCGCCATCCGCGAGGCGATCGAACTGAAACCGGAACGCCACGAATTCCGCGAACAGCCGCTGAAGCTGGTGCGTTTCATGTCGATGACCGGCGGCTGAATTTCATTGAAAACCTTGAACCATAGAGAACACGGAGAACGCTGAGATAACACAGAGAAAACCTGGGGCACGGCCTTAGGCTTTTAGCTTCTCTCTGTGGCGCCTCTGTGTTCTCAGTGCGCTCTGTGGTTCAAGATTTTTAACGCCTCTCCCTAAACGCTAGGTTAAACTTGCGCCATCTTTTCACCCGGCGCCTGCTTCATGTCCGCATCGCAAAAAACCGTCCTGCTTGGCATCACTGGCGGCATTGCCGCGTACAAATCGGCTGAACTGACGCGCTTGCTGGCCAAGGCTGGTTATCAGGTGCAGGTAGTGATGACCGATGCCGCAACCGAGTTTGTCGGCCCGGTCACATTCCAGGCACTGTCCGGACGGCCGGTCTTCACCAACCAGTGGGATTCGCGCATCGGCAACGGCATGCCGCATATCGACCTGTCGCGTAACGCCGATGCCATCCTGATCGCGCCGGCCAGTGCAGACTTCATCCGCAAGCTGGCGCATGGCGCGGCTGACGACCTGCTGTCGCTGTTGTGTTCGGCGCGCGATTGCCCGCTGCTGCTGGCACCGGCGATGAACCGGCAGATGTGGGAAAACCCGGCCAACCAGCGCAATATCGAACTGCTGCGCCAGGATGGCATTCTGATTCTCGGCCCCGGTTGCGGCGAACAGGCCTGTGGCGAAACCGGCGATGGGCGGATGCTGGAACCGGAAGAACTGTTCGAGCTGCTGGACAACTTCTTCGCACCCAAGCTGCTGGCCGGCAAACGGGTGGTGATGACCGCCGGGCCGACGTTCGAGCCCATCGACGCGGTGCGTGGCATCACCAACTCCAGCTCTGGCAAGATGGGTTATGCGATTGCCCGCGCTGCAATCGCTGCGGGTGCCGACGTTACGCTGGTCAGCGGCCCGAGTGCCCAGGCCACGCCGCGCGGCGCGCGGCGCATCAATGTACAAAGCGCGCAGGAAATGCTGCAAGCGGTGTTGCAACATATCGGCACCGCCGACATATTCATCGGCGTCGCCGCGGTGGCCGATTACGCGGTGAAAAACCGCTCCGAACACAAGATCAAGAAAAGCGATGCCGACCTGACCATCGAGCTGACGCCGAACCCGGACATTCTCGCCACCGTCGCCAGTCTGCCGGCGGCTCCCTTCTGCGTCGGCTTCGCCGCCGAAAGCCAGAACCTGCTGCAATACGCGGACGAAAAACGCCGCCGCAAGAAAATCCCGCTGCTGGCCGCCAATCTGGTGCAGTCAGCCTTGGGAGCCGATGACAACGAACTGATCCTGCTCGACGACGCCGGCCAGCATCCACTGCCGCGGGCTGCTAAGCAGGCACTGGCCCAGCAGTTGATCCGGCACTTAGCCTCCATGCTGCAGCAGTGACACAGCGATTTAATGACCTCCTTGAACCTGGATTCCCATGACCACCATCGACCTGCAAATCCTGGATTCCCGCATCCGCGACAACCTGCCGGCTTACGCCACCAGTGGTGCGGCCGGCCTTGATCTGCGTGCCTGCCTGGACGCACCGCTGGTGATTGCACCGGGCGAAACCAAGCTGATTCCCACCGGCATTGCGATCCATCTCGACGATGCCGGGCTGGCGGCGATGATCCTGCCGCGCTCCGGCCTAGGCCACAAACACGGCATTGTGCTCGGCAACCTGGTCGGCTTGATCGACTCGGATTATCAGGGGCAGATTTTTGTCTCGTGCTGGAATCGCGGCAAGGAGTCATTCACCATTCAGCCGCTGGAGCGGATTGCGCAAATGGTGATCGTGCCGGTAGTACAGGTAGGGTTCAATATCGTCGACAACTTTGCCGACAGTGAACGCGGTGCCGGCGGATTCGGCAGCACCGGCAAGCATTGATGCTCAATCCCAGGCGAAAGTAACGCGTTCGAAATCCGGCCCACGCTCCAGCAGCTTGTTGACGCGGGCTCGCCGCAATTGCTCATCCTGCATCAGTTCGACGATGCGCGCCGGTTTGAACCAGCCGGTCGGCACCAGCAGACTTTGTTCGGCACGCAAGGCCGGCATGTCAGGCAGGATCAGGATAGCAACAAACTGATCCGACCCGGTCGGGCTCAAGCCCACGGCCCGCATCGCAGCGGCAATTGGCCGGCCCGGCAGGATTCGCACACCGATACTGAGCTGCTCGTCGTCAGACAACCCCATCCAGCGCACGACCCCGACACTGATGCCGCCCTCTTCTTCAGTGCGCACAGCCAGCAGTTGCTGATGAGCCACCCGCATTCCAGCGTTGGCCGGGCGGGTCAGGCCAAACCCCAACGCGCTCTGGTCATCCAGCGCCCAGCGCTCCGGGTTGAGGGTTGACACGGACGGCTGGCCATCATTGGCCGCTGCGCTGCCCCCACTGTGGCCAAACAGCTGCATCGAAGCAATGCTGGCACCACGCAGTTCGTTCACCACATAGGGTTGCCGGAATGGTTGGCCACGAACGAACTGATATATCGCCTCCAGCCCGGCGATGACCTCAGCCTGCCCTTTTGCCCCCCTGCGCGGGTAGGTGCGATCTTCGCCGCCCTTACACCACTGCTGGAAACAACTGACCAGCGTCGCTAGACAAATCTCGGCCGGAAAATCCTCCCCCAGCCCAAGCTGCGCCGGCGCCTCGCCCATTCGTAACAGTTTGATCCGTTTGGCGATGCTGCGGGCGAGCTGCGTGGTATCCAGATATCTGGCTCGTGCCGGGTTGGGTGGAGTCCGGTGCAATAGCCCGCCTGCATCAAGATCAACGGCCGGTGCCGATGCCGCCGCACCGATCGGCTCGCGATGAACAGTGATGTAGTTGGCCCAGCGATCCAGCAAACCGTCGAGCCAGAGCACCTGCCGGGCAGAATTGCCACTGAGCTTGACCGAGTCAAGCAACAAGGCCTGCACATACACGGCTGTACAACTGCTGGCCTGGGTATGCGTATTCAGCACATCCTTGACGCCGCGCAACGCCCACCCCCGCTCGGAGGCCAGATACAGGGAATGGATATCCTGCCAGAATGAGTTCGGCACCGTCCGGTACGCCAGCGCGTATTCACGGATTGCCAATCCCTGGTAACGCAGGCAACGATGATTGACCAGCGCCACATGCTCACTGACTGCAGCATCCTGCCCGATAGCAGCATGCAGAACATGCAGGTAGGCTGTAACCAGGGCGCGCCACATGGCGCAGTTGGCCTGCCAAGCGGCCAGTTCGGCGCTGGCGAGCGGCAAGGCCTTGCCCAGATACTTCTTGGCGTTGGCCTCCTGCAGATAGGCGATCGTTTCCCGCAGCATTTCCAGCGTGGTCAGCCGGTCCAGTGCAGGAATGCTGGCGCGGTTCAGATCCTGCAGCGCGGCCAGTAACTCCCGGTGCGCCTGGGGTACGTTGATCATCGGCAACAAAGCCAGCCACTGGCGGCAGCTGCGCTGGTCGGTAAACTCAGGCCGGATGGCCGGATCGATTTCAGGAATCTCGGGCAATGGCTGCATGATGCCTAACCTCGCCCAGTCAGCATGGCTGCCAGCCGCTGGCGCAACCTGTCAGCCAATCCCGGCTGCGTGTGGGCCACGCCGTCACGCTGCGGCAGCCCCCATACGGGCAGGGGAAAATGCCGGTCGTCGGCATACCGGGGAATAACATGCCAGTGGACGTGTGGCGTCATATTGCCAAAGCTGGCCAGGTTGATCTTGTCCGGCTGCATCAGCTCACGCAACACAGACTCGACCGCGAACACCACCTGCATCAGTTGCAACGACTCATCCGGCAAGAGATCGGTCATCTCGCGCAAATGGCGATTGAGAATCACCCGACAAAATGCAGGGTAATCACGGTCACCAACCAGAACGGCGCGGCACAGCGCCCCTTGCCAGAGCACCTCGCCGCCGGCTTGTTCACACAATTCACACACCATCGCTCGCTCCGCTCTCTGCCAGCGCCTCGAATCGCCCCAGTGCGACGTTCTTGCGCACCTGACCTGCAAGGAACAACTGGCCATTCATGGCAATGTACACCCCTTCCGGTAAAGCCTGAACAGCAGCCAGCGCAAACCCCGCGTTGAATGATGCATCGGAGCAGCGGAACCGGGCCGGGCTCATCGCGCCGGTCAGCACAATAGTTTTTCCGGGGCGGCCGCGCAAGGCATCGGCCGTCTGCGGCATGGTATCGGTGCCATGAATGATCACGATCCTTGACTCCGGGGCATCGTCGACAGCCTGCACGATTTGCAGCCGATCGGCATCGGTCAGCTCCAGACTATCCTTGCGCAACAATGGCTGGATGCGGCAAGGCAGGGTCACCCCGCCCTCTTCCAGAATCGAACCGATCATCGGATCACCGATCTCGTAGCCCCCCTTGGCGTCGAAATAAACCTTGTCGAACGTGCCGCCAGTGGTAATGATGCAGACAGACATGATGTCCCTCGTTGGAAAGCTGTCTTCCATTGTAGAAAAAAAAAGCCGCCCTCAGGCGGCGATTATTACAAAGACATACAGGGCTCAGTGGGCTGCATCGAGACTACAGCAACACGCGCTCGATTCCACCGTTGTTGGCCTGATTGACGTAATCCACCAGCCACTGCTCGCCAAGGATCTTCCTTGCCATCTCGATCACGATGTAATCGGCACTGGTACCGGTGTCATTGTCGTAACGCGACAGCCCCTGCAGACAGGAAGGACAAGATGTCAGCACCTTCACCTGCGACGTGCTGTCCTCCTTGCGGATGGCCGCAACGCCCTTCTCCAGTTCTTCCTGCTTGCGAAAGCGCACCTGGGTAGAAATATCGGGGCGGCTAACGGCAAACGAACCGGACTCACCGCAGCAGCGATCCGACAACACCACCTTGTCGCCGATCAGCTCGTTGGCAACCTTGATCCCCTGATAGGTTTTCATCGGGTTGTGACACGGCTCGTGATACATGTACTTCACCCC
>CAZBWH010000021.1:31659-42642 GCA_964495595.1 uncultured Burkholderiales bacterium
GCCACGCCATCGAGCTTGACTCCTTTTTCCAGCAGGTATTCATGAATATCCAGCAAGCGGCAACCGGGGAAGATTTGCTCGAACTGGTATTTCAACAACTGATCCATGCAGGTGCCACAGGACACGATCACCGTCTTGATGTCCAGATAGTTCAAGGTGTTTGCCACCCGATGGAACAACACCCGGTTTTCAGTAGTGATCTGCTGCCCCTTGTCTTCATTGCCCACCGCCGCCTGTGGATAGCCACAGCACAAATAGCCAGGAGGCAATACCGTCGTGGCCCCCACGTGATACAGCATGGCCTGGGTTGCCAGTCCTACCTGGCTGAACAAGCGCTCCGAGCCACACCCCGGAAAATAGAACACCGCCTCCGATTCTTCTGCGGCACGCTTGGGGTTGCGGATTACCGGAACGATACTGGCGTCCTCGATATCCAGTAGGGCACGGGCGGTTTTCTTGGGCAGATTGCCCGGCATCGCCTTGTTGAAAAAGTGCACTACCTGCGACTTGATCGTTGGTCTGCCCACGGTTGACGGCGGCGCAGCCGTCTGCGCCCTAGCTGCCGGCGCAAACAGCTTGGTGCCAAAACGTTGCGCCTTGTAGCCCCATTCGATCATGCTCTTGCGAATCAACTTGATCGCGGTCGGATCCTTTGCGGTAAGAAAAGCCATGGCAGCGGCCGTACCGGGATTGAATTTCTTGTTGCCGGTCTTGCGCAGGAAATTACGCATCGCCACCGACACATCGCCAAAATCGATTTTCACCGGACACGGATTGACGCACTTGTGACACACCGTACAGTGATCGGCCACGTCGCTCAGCTCGTCAAAATGCTTCAGGCTGACTCCGCGGCGGGTCTGTTCTTCGTAAAGGAAAGCTTCAGTCAGCAGACCCACGCCAAGAATCTTGTTACGCGGGCTGTAGAGCAGATTGGCGCGCGGCACATGAGTCGAGCACACCGGTTTGCATTTGCCGCAGCGCAGGCAATCCTTCACCGAATCGGCGATCTTGCCGATGTCCGACTGTTCCAGAATCAACGACTCGACACCAAGCAGTTCGAATGACGGCGTGTAGGCATTGCGCAGATCGGCCCCCGGCAGCAGTTTGCCCTTGTTGAAATGACCATTCGGATCAACGCGCTTCTTGTAATCAACAAACGGACGGATCTCGTCGTCGTGCAGGAACTCCAGCTTGGTGATGCCGATACCATGCTCTCCGGAAATCACCCCATTCAGACTGCGCGCAAGCTCCATAATCCGTGCCACGGCCTTGTGCGCGGTCTGCAGCATTTCGTAATCATCCGAATTCACCGGCAGATTGGTATGCACATTGCCGTCACCAGCATGCATGTGCAAGGCCACGAAAGCCCTGCCGCGCAGCACTTTCTGGTGAAGAGCGTTGACAGCCTTGAGGATCGGTTCATCGGTCTTGCCGGAAAACAGCGATTCAAGGTCAGCCAGCACCTCCCGCTTCCAGCTCACCCGCAACACGAAATCACGCAGGGCATGAAATACGCTCTGCGGTGTTTCTTCCTGCGCCAGATCCTTTTCCAGCGGCGCACCGGGAAAACCGGTCAGGTACATCTCGAACGCCACATCGAGATGGTCGAGAATCCATTCCCATCGCACACGCACCTGTTCGATCAAATCCAGCGCCGAATCACGACGATCTCCAATCAACTCCGCATGGCTGATGCTCGGCGCATCGGCATCGTCAACCGGCAGATTGCCGCGGAAGAACTTGCCCAGCTTGTCGAGCAACTTGATCTTGTTGGCAATCGACAGCTCAATATTGATCCGCTCGATGCCATCCGAATAGTCCCCCAGGCGATCCAGCGGAATCACCACATCTTCATTGATCTTGAAGGCATTGGTGTGGCGCGCAATCGCCGCAGTGCGCGAGCGATCCAGCCAGAATTTCTTGCGCGCTTCCGGCGTCACCGCAACAAACCCTTCGCCCGCGCGCGCATTCGCCAGGCGTACCACCTGGCTAGCGGCTTCGCCCACGGCGTTTTCATCATCCGAGACGATATCGGCGATCAGCACCATTTTGGGCCGGCCACGCGATTTAGCCTTGGTGGCGTAACCCACGGCCCTTACATAACGCCAGTCGAGGTGCTCCAGGCCAGCCAGTTGCACCAGCGGATGCTGGTCGAGGTAATTCTTGATTTCGACAATCGCCGGCGTGGCACGCGATACTTCGCCGAAGAATTCCAGGCAAACGGTACGGATATGGTTCGGCATGCGGTGCAACACGAAACGCGCCGAAGTAATGATTCCGTCGGTACCTTCCTTCTGCACCCCCGGCAGGCCGGCGAGGAACTTGTCGGTCACATCCTTACCCAGGCCGACTTTACGAAACTGCTTGCCGGGGATTTCCAGAATGTCTTCGCCAATCCTGGTTTTGCCATCTTCCTTGAGCTTGATCACACGGAATCTGGCCAGTTCGATATCGTGGATCTTGCCGAAATTATGCTCCAGCCGCTCGATGAACAGCCAGTTTCCATCCGGATCAACCATCTTCCAGCTGGCAAGATTATCCAGCGCGGTCCCCCACAACACAGCCTTTTTACCACCCGCGTTCATCGCCACATTGCCGCCGATGCACGAAGCCTCGGCCGATGTGGGATCAACCGCAAACACCAGTCCGGCAGCAGAAGCGGCCTCGGCCACCCGCGCCGTGACTACCCCCGCCCCACAAAGAATGGTCGCCCGCTTGCCCTGCAGCCCCGGCAACTCGATATGTTCCACACCATTGTGCAGATCCAGTTTCTCGGTATTGATTACCGCCGAATAAGGCGTCAGCGGCACGGCACCACCGGTATAGCCGGTGCCGCCACCACGCGGGATGATGGTCAAGCCAAGCTCGATACAGGCCTTCACCATCGGCGCAATTTCGGCCTCAGTATCCGGATTGAGCACGACGAACGGGTATTCCACCCGCCAGTCGGTTGCATCGGTGACGTGTGACACCCGGGCCAGGCCGTCAAACTGCACATTATCCTTGCGGGTGATGCCGGCCAGTCGCTGCTGCACCTTGGCCCGCATGCGGCGGATTTCATCAAACCAGATATGAAAACTACCCACCGCCTGATCAGCAGCACGCAGTAATTCACCCACCTGTGGATTGCCCTGCCGGCGCTGCTCGATCTCCCCCAGCCGATGGCGCATGGCTTCGACCAAAGCTGTCAGGCGCTTGGGGTTTTCCAGTAGATCATCCTGCAGGTAGGGATTGCGTCGCACCACCCAGATATCTCCCAGCACCTCGAACAACATGCGGGCGGAACGGCCGGTCTTGCGCTCGGCGCGCAAGGTATCCAGCAGGGACCAGGCCGGTTCGCCCAACAGGCGAACCACGATCTCCCGGTCTGAGAAAGAGGTGTAGTTGTACGGAATTTCGCGCAAACGAGCATTCATGGTTGGCGGGCCTTCGATCAAGACGTTGCTGCAATGCGGTAAGGAGCGCCCAATTTTACCGGATTCGCCACTCAATCTGAAAAATTTGTTAGAAAAACAACAAGATTTGGAGGGTTTTTAGACAAAAATCAAGGCAATCATCACATAACGCGCCCATTTACCCAGTGACACTGCAAATATGCAGAGCCAAACAGGCAAACGCAGCCAGCCGGCCGCTACGCACAGTGCATCACCGATTGCCGGCAACCAGGCCAGCAACAGCGCCCAACAGCCATAGCGTCTGACCCAGACCAATGCCCGCGGATGCTCGGCAGGCTGCCTGGCCAGCCGCCCCAGTCCGTAATTGGTCATGCTGCCTGCGGTATTGGCAACCGTCGCAAGCAAAACTGCAGACACCGCATGATGCGGCGCCTTGGCAAGATAGGCCGAGAGAACGATTTCCGAACTGCCTGGCAGCAATGTCGCCGAAAGGAAGGCTGACAGCACGACTCCGGCCAGCCCTGGGGATCCTGACCAGTCAAAAAGCAAGAACCCCACCCCCCTGGGCCGCAACCAATGATGCAAGCTGGGTCAGAAAAGGCTGGCCGTCGCGGGTATTGCGCCATTCGCCATCGCTCTGTGCGAAATGAAATCCCCCGCTTCGCGCTGCAATCCACAGCTCGCGGGTCGGCGCGTGGCGATTGACAATGATCTTGCTGCCATCGTCGAACTCCAGTTCCAGCACCGCGCCGTTGCACATGCATTCGATATCCGGCGCCTGCAGGTCAATCACCTGCTGTATGCGACCAAACATGGCATCGCTCAATTCAAGAAATTCCGATTCGGTCATGAAAACACTCCAGATCAGGCTGACAGGCTGTGCCGATACGGCACAGTGCTTCGTGATAACATCGCCGTTTTGATTTTGCCACAAAGCACGCCTGCCATGCTCCGGCCCATTGCCCTGCTGTCGATTGCTGTCTTGCTGGCCGGTTGCGGCTTCAAGGGGCCATTGTGCAGCCCGTCAGCGCCGGAGCCTTACCAGTGCAAACAGCCTGCGAGCCCTAAACCGTGAATCACTTCAGCTACCGCCACCAAGAACTGCATATTGAAAACGTGCCTGCGAGTACCATCGCAGCCCAGTTTGGCACGCCTTGTTTTGCCTATTCCCAGACAGCACTGGAAGAAGCCTTCCACCAGTACGACCAGGCGTTTGCCGGCCAAGACCACTTGGTGTGCTACGCAATGAAAGCCAATGCCAACCTGTCGATCCTGAAGCTGTTTGCCGGCCTGGGGGCAGGATTTGACATTGTCTCCGGCGGTGAATTGCAGCGGGTGCTGGCGATCGGCGCCGACCCCGGCAAGGTCGTTTTTTCCGGCGTCGGAAAAAGCGAGGCAGAAATCCGGCAGGCACTGGACGCAGGCATTCTTTGCTTCAATGTCGAGTCAATTGCCGAACTGCACCGGATCAATGACATTGCCGGAACCATGGACAAGCAGGCCCCCATCAGTCTGCGGGTGAATCCGGACGTGGATGCCAACACCCACCCTTATATTTCCACCGGCCTGAAAGACAACAAGTTCGGCATTGCCTACACCGATGCACTCGATGCCTACCGGATGGCTGCAGCCATGCCCCACATCCAGGTTGCAGGCATCGATTGCCACATCGGCTCGCAACTGACCGAGATCGCACCATTCGTAGCCGCGCTGGAAAAACTGCTGACGCTGATCGATCAACTGGAAGCGGCCGGTATCGCATTGCACCACGTTGACCTGGGGGGAGGAGTCGGCATCCGCTACGATCAGGAAACCCCCATCGTCATCGCCGACTATGCTCAGGCCCTGCTGTCCGGCCTCGCAGGACGCCGATTCAAGCTGATCCTGGAACCGGGCCGATTCCTGGTCGGCAACGCCGGCATACTGCTGACTAGGGTCGAGTACCTGAAATCAAACGAACAGAAACACTTCGCAGTCATTGATGGTGCAATGAACGACCTGATGCGCCCTTCACTTTACGAAGCCTATCATCTAATCCAGCCGGTTCGGCAAACGGCCGCCACGCCTCGCGTCTACGATGTCGTCGGCCCGGTATGCGAATCCGGTGATTTTCTCGGCAAGGGCCGTTCACTGGCGATCGAGGCCGGTGAACTGCTGGCCGTCATGTCTGCCGGCGCATACGGCATGGCCATGAGCTCGAATTACAACACCCGCAATCGTGCCGCGGAAGTTCTGGTCAAGGGAGATAACTTCAGACAAATCCGCCAGCGCGAGACATTCGAGCAACAATTGGCCAACGAACGGGCCTGCCTGTAAGCACGGTAGACCCCACGCAGCCAGTCAACGATCTGCCCACAACTGTTGCAACAACATAGCCATCGCCTGTCCGCGATGGCTTAGCCGGTTTTTGGTATCGGCATCGAGTTGCGCCGCAGAACAGCCGGAATGCGCAACCCAGAACAGAGGATCGTATCCGAACCCGCCGTCACCCAGAGGGGCAGCGGCAATCTCCCCCCTCCAAACCCCTTCGGCGATCACGGGTTGTGGGTCGTCCGCATGGCGTGTCAGTACCAGAACACAGTGAAAATGCGCACGACGGTTGGTAACCCCCGCCAGATCCGCCAATAATTTCTGATTATTGCGTGCATCGCTCTTGGGCTCGCCAGCGAATCGCGCCGACAGTACCCCCGGCGCACCACCAAGGGCATCGACACACAATCCGGAATCATCGGCCAGTGCCGGCAAGCCGGTCAGTCTGCTGGCGTGGCGCGCCTTGGCAAGCGCATTCTCGACAAACGTAACATGCGGCTCCTCCGCTTCAGGTACATTCATTGCTCCCTGCGGGATGCACTCGATTTGTAACGGACGAAACAGATGTTCGAATTCTCGCAGCTTGCCGGCGTTGTTGCTGGCGATAACGAGACGGGAAGGCAGGGACATGGGCGAAGCCACTCGGGTTCAGTAAAAGCGGGAAATTAGCGCATTTATGGCCAGTCAACAACGAGCAAACACCTCGACCTGGTCAAACAGCGATCACTCAAGCCCGACAGGCTGCTAGAAACGTGCTCGCATGATGATACCGTTGCGACGCAATTTGAACTGGACACGGTCGCTGCCGACGATTAACTCCAGTCGTTTTTCGGATTTACGGCGCAGCTCCTGGTCTTCGCGAACGTCCTGATCAGCCAATGCCCGGGCAATCGGGCTCAGCACCTTGTTTTCAGGGCGATCCAGCCAGTAGTTCGGGACATCAGGAGGAAGGAGATTCACGCGCAACGGCAATGTCGAGCCGCTGAGGCTCTTTTCAGGTAGCGGCCGCCAGATCTCTTCCGGCCACAGGCCACCCGCCAGACAAGGAACAAAGCAGCTGGATACGATCAGCAACACGATCAGACGAGTATTCATGATTGAGCACTCCCATCTTGTATTTCTGATTATAGTCAAGCCATTTATATGATCAATTACTAATATTCATGCGAGCGATCCACCCGATGGCCGGATGCATCGCCCCCCCCCTGCCGATCACCCGTCGCGGTGGCCTGCCAGACATTCCAGATTGTCGATCAGCCGCGTGGAGCCCATTCGTGCTGCCGCAAGCACCACCAGCGGAGCATCGCCGGCACCCGCTCTGGCCAGGGTTTGCGCATGGCGGACTTCGACATAGTCTACTTGCCAGCCGTGGGCGGCAAGATCGGCGATGGCTTCGCTTTCGAGCGTCAGGTAATCGGTGCGTCCGGACTCGATGGCGTCCTTGATCCTGGCGAGGTTACGGTACAGGCGCGGAGCCTGGGCCCGCTCGGCGTCAGTCAGGTAGCCATTGCGGGAGCTCAGGGCCAGCCCATCGGCAGCGCGGCCGGTTTCGCCGCCAATAATGGTGATTGGCATGGCCAATTGTTCGACCATCTGCCGAATAATGGTGATCTGCTGAAAATCCTTCTTGCCGAAGATGGCGATATCCGGCTGAACGATATTGAACAGCTTGGCGACCACCGTTGTCACGCCACGAAAATGGCCGGGCCGGTGCGCTCCGCACAATTCGTTGGCCAATGCCGGCGGATCAACGAAGTAGTACTGAGGCTGCGGATAAAGCTCACGCTCGTCCGGCGCAAAAACGGCCGAGCAACCGGCAGCCTGCAGTTTGGCGCTGTCATCCTGGAACGTGCGTGGGTAGCGGTCGAAATCCTCTCCCTGGCCAAACTGCAACCGGTTGACAAAAATGCTGACCACCACCGTCTCGGCATGGCGTTTGGCAATCTCGACCAGCGACAGGTGGCCATCGTGCAGATTGCCCATGGTTGGAATAAAGGCGATTTTTGCCGTGTCGCGGCGAAGTGCGCGCATTTGGGCAATGGTTTCGATGATTTTCATGGTACTCAGAAAGAATGGTCGTCGGCCGGGAATGATTGGTTCTTGACTGCGGCGACATACGCCTGGATGGCCGCCAGGATCGTGGGGCTGCCATCCATGAAATTGCGCACAAAGCGTGCTTTTTTGCCTGGGTACACGCCAAGCATGTCGTAGACCACCAGCACCTGACCAGAGGTACCGACGCCGGCGCCGATGCCGATGGTTGGCACGGTCAGTGCCTCGGTGATGTCAGCGGCCAGTGTGGCTGGCACCATTTCCATCAAGACGAGGCTGGCGCCGGCAGCCTGCAACGCAAGTGCTTCGGCTTTGAGTCGCTGGGCGGCTTCGTCGCCTTTACCCTGCACCTTGTAGCCGCCCAAGGTATTGACTGATTGCGGCGTCAGGCCAATATGGCCACAGACCGGAATGCCGCGGTCGACCAGGAAACGGGTGGTGTCGACCATGGTGGCGCCGCCTTCCAGCTTTACCATGTGCGCGCCGGCGGCCATCAATCGTGCCGCATTGCGAAATGCCTGCTGCGGCCCTTCCTGGTAACTGCCGAACGGCATGTCGGCCAGCACCAGCGCCTGTTTTGCTCCGCGGGCGACGATACGGGTGTGATATTCCATCTGTTCCATCGTCACCGGCAGGGTAGAGTCTTCGCCCTGGATGACCATGCCCAGCGAATCTCCGACCAGCAGGACATCGACGCCGGCGTCGTCCATCAGGGTGGCAAAACTGGCGTCATAGCAGGTGAGCATTGCAATCTTGTGGCCTTCGGCGGCCGCTTTCTGCAGGCTGGTAACGGTGGTTCGCATAGGGTTCCGATGGTCAGCAATACGTGGTGGCACGATTAGCCACGATTAAGGAATTCACGCCCGCCGCGCATTTGCCGCAGACTGTGCAAAAGTAACTCAAAGTCGTCGGCACTATCAACAAAATCGAGGTTTGCACTGTTGACGATCAGCAATGGTGAGTGATGGTATTGATGGAAGTAGCGGGCATAGCCGTCAGTCAGTCGTCGCAGGTAGTTCTCGCTGATATCCTGCTCGTAGGCGTTGCCGCGCCGCTGCAGTGTCTGCTGCAGCTGAGCAACCGGGACCTGCAGATAAATGACCAGATCGGGCCGCGGCACCTGGGGGACGTACAGCGAGTAAATGGAGCGGTAAAGCCGCAACTCGTCCTCCGGCAGGGTCAGCTCGGCAAACAGCAGATCCTTGTCGAACATGAAGTCGGACACTGTCGGCACGGCTAGGGCTTCTTCCTGCAGCAGCTGCGAGATCTGGCCGGCACGTTGCAGCAGGAAACTGAGCTGGGTTGGCAGGGCGTAGCGTTGCGGGTCGCGATGAAAACGGGACAAGAACGGATTGGTTTCCGGTTTTTCCAGCAGTGTCGTGGCATGCAGGCGCTCAGCGAGTTTGCGCGCAAGATTGGCCTTGCCGGCTCCAGCCGGGCCTTCCACGACGATATAACGACAGTTTTCCAGTTGCATCAGCAGTCCAGGCGTTGCACGGATTGATCACGACAGCGATTCAGCCAGTCGGCTATCGGCCCCAGGCCGGGTATGTACGCCCCAGGCGCCAGCTCGGCGAGCGGCAATAATACGAATGCCCGCAGGTGCATGCGCGGGTGGGGCACGACCAGGCCGGCCTCGGCAATGACTTGCCCATCATAGAGCAAAATATCCAGATCCAGCGTACGCGGGGCATTGAGAAAGGTGCGCACCCGGCCAAACTGCTGCTCCAGCGTCAATAACCCTTGCAGCAGGGCTTGCGGGGTCAGTGCGGTTTCAATGGCAGCTACTGCGTTAATGAAGTCTGGCTGGTCTGCGTAGCCGACGGGTGCACTGCGGTACAAGGATGACCGCGCCAGCAATCGGCTGTCAGGCAGGCTGCCCAGTGCCTGGATCGCTGCATTCACCTGCTGTTGCGGCTGCTCGAGGTTGCTGCCCAGGCCGATGTAGGCGACGACATGGCCACTGCTCATTCACCATCACCCGCTGACTCGGCAAACGCCGACCCGGCCGGCTTGCGCCGGCGGCGGCGACGCTTCTTCGCGTTAGCGCTCCCTGCTGGTTCCTGCACCAGCAGGGCCTCGCGGCGGGCATTGTCTGCCGTCTGGAATTCTGCCCACCATTCGGACAACCCGGCATCGGCCTCGCCGGATTCGGCGCGCAAGACAAGGAAGTCGAATCCCGCACGAAACCGTGGCTGCTCCAGCAGGCGGAAGGGGCGCCGGCCGCTGCGTTGTTCGAAACGCGGCTGCAGCACCCAGATTTCCTTCATTGTCACACTGTAACGACGGGGGATCGCCAGCTTTTCTTCCTGCACATCCAGCACCCGATCCATCGCCTGGAACAGCGCCGGCAGAGGGCTTTCGCCCTGCACCTGGATGTCTTTCCAGGCGGCCAGTACCTCGTGCCACAGCAAGGCGGCAAACAGGAAGCCAACCGATACCGGTTTGTCGGCGCGGATGCGTTCGTCAGTATTGGCCAAGGCCAGCATGACGAATTTTTCGCCCATCGGTTGTTCCATGACGACATCCAGCAGGGGAAAGAATCCGTGGTGCAACCCCTGCTGACGCAATTGGTTCAGGCATTCCCAAGCGTGGCCGGAAAACAGCAGCTTAAGGGTTTCATCAAACAAGCGGGCTGCCGGCACGTTTTGCAGCAAAGAGGCCAACGAGGCAATCGGCGCCCTAGTCGGTTCGTCGATTTGCAGCCCCAGTTTGGCAGCGAGCCTGACGGCACGCAGCATGCGCACCGGATCTTCACGATAGCGCTGCTCCGGATCGCCAATCATCACCAGCTTGCCTGCCCGCAAATCGGCCACGCCGCCAGCGTAATCGATAATCTCGCGGCTGGCCGGGTTGTAATACAGGGCGTTGACGGTGAAATCGCGCCGCAGCGCATCCTGCTGCTGGGTGCCCCAGACGTTGTCTTGCAGGATGCGGCCATGATCATCGGTGAGATGGCCGTCATCGGCCGGGCCCCGGTAGGTCGTCACTTCGATGATCTCGTCGCGGCCGAAAGTGACATGCACGATCTTGAACCGACGGCCGATGATGCGTGAGCGCCGGAATAGTCCATGCACCTGTTCCGGCGTGGCGTTGGTGGCGATGTCGAAATCCTTGGGGGTGATACCCAGTAACAGATCGCGTACGGCACCGCCGACCACAAACGCATCGAACCCTGCCTCCTGCAGCTTTTGGGTGACTTTCAATGCGGCCTGGCTGATCTGGG